>JAGHDR010000248.1 GCA_021159825.1 Deltaproteobacteria bacterium
ATTTTTTGCCTCGTGTCCCGTACTATTTTTGGGGATCTAAAAATAAGCCGAATATTTACCATAAACAGAAACAGTGCGTGTTATTCATAGAAGATGATTTTTCTCGCTTCATCGCCGGCTGAACAATGGTTCCGACCGAAAAAGCCGATCTTGTAATTGAGACCTTTGACTTGGCAGTCCAGCGCTATGGCCGTTGTTTCTGTGGGATAGGGGATGTTATGTTGCGAATCTGATTATGTGTGAGTTTCCTGAGAGGTAGAGAGTACGGGGTACCCCGCCTACCCAGCCCAAGGATTATTGAATCCATACCCCGCCTACCGGTCAGGGGTTACTGCAATCGCGAAAAATGAGCATACGTTCCGAGCATACCGGGTAGGCCAAAACAAAAGGCCAACCCCTCTTGGAATTGGCCTCAAGTCTTTGACTTAATTCTGGTAGGCGCGAAGGGATTTGAACCCTTGACCCCTACCGTGTCAGGGTAGTGCTCTCCCCCTGAGCTACGCGCCTATGAAGGGCCACTTATGCCAGTTATAATGGCGAATGTCAAGGTGTAATATGTGTGTGAATAGGAGAATTTCATTTGGTTCACTACCGACGGTCTTTCAGGTCGCCTTTCATCGTGAAGAACCAGGACCGGATATAGAACAAGCCGGATATTACGGTTAATGTCCCTGTTGCCCCATAAACCATATATACATATTGCGAAAAAAGGTGAAAGTGCTTTTCAACCAGGACCAGGAACACTGTAGCCAGCTGAAAGAAGGTCGTTGTTTTTCCCCATACGGAGGGTTTTACAGTATACGCGCCATTTTTCAAGAAAAGTATGCTCGCTCCGAGCAGGATCAAAATGTCCCGGGTGATGACAAGGACTGTGAGCCATAACGGAATAATGTGCATGGCGGCAAGGCAGATAAACGCAGCGGCCAGAAGACATTTGTCCGCCAAAGGGTCAAGATAGGACCCCAGGCGGCTCTTCTGATTAAAAAGACGCGCCACCAGGCCGTCGGCGGCATCGCTCAATCCGGCCAGAACAAAAATAACCAGTCCGGCCAGAAAGCGATTGTTGATGATGAAAACCAGGAAAATGGGCACCAGGAGTATTCTGAAGATACTGATCAAGTTTGGAATAGTCATAGGAAAGGTTTATTCAAGGTAAAAAAGGATATTGTCAGTATCGGTTTGGCCCAGGTGTAGTGGAAAAGGAAGGTTTTGATGGTTCAGCACCAGGCTGATGAACGTGATCCAGTCCCCTTGAAAATCAATGGTGGCGGACATTGAATCATCACTGATTTTGGAGGGGATAATGTTTTTCACGCCGGGTATATGGGCCTTCAGGAATTCAGAAAACGTCTGAAATTGCCTCGGTTGGCTGATGCCTGCCAGGGTAACATCCAGTTGATTGGTTGCTTCAGGTTCCGTGTTGATATTTCTGAGAATGCAGGGGCATAAATCGACTGCCAATCGGTTAACGCATTTTCTCATGATGTCCAAAATCTTTTCACCGTCTACCGTGCCTCGCGGTATTTTTTGAGATCCCGACTTTTCGCAAATTTGAATCCCCTTTCGTACATCAATGGCCTTCAGATTCAGGAGCAATTTATGATCAAGGATCAGGCTTTTTCCGTAAATTACCACATCTGCTGAAAAGAGCCTTCCCCATTGTGTTGCATCTTCCGGCAGAAGATTGGCGGGAAATTGTCCGGACAAAACGTTTGAGGGCGGAAGATCCATGATGCGGTTGACGGGATTGAATCCCCTGTCCTGGAGAACACCATGCAAGGCCAGTTCAATGGGGGTGAGGGCCGGGTGAGCAGCGGCATCCTGCCACCAGAACACCTCAACGGGCCCACGGGTTTCCGAAACCATGAATAGAACTTTAACGGATCGGTTAATGGTCTGAAAAACGCCCGCTTCCATCAGTTTTTCCGCCATGCTGTTTTCGTTGATCTTCATTTTTACAAAAACAGAATACCGATTTCCCACCTGCTGTTCTGCAAGGATATGAAAGTTCTGAATTTCCTGGTCTATATTAGGAAGGATCTCATTTGCGAGGCTTTCGAAGTGTGTGGCAACAGCTTGATTCCCCAGCAGGCGAACCAGATAATTTTCGGCCCCTTTGAGCAAAGCCATACGAATGGTACTTTTTTTCCCCTGAACCAAATTCCCCTTAACAATGGTCCCTGTGCCGATGGCGAAGCATTCCTTTTTTCCGCTCATATCTCCCGCAAACGCCTGCGAAAATTGCAGACTGGAAAAAAGAAAAGCAATGAGGAAAATGGTAAAGAAACGTTTTTTCCGGGTTTTTTCCCCTGTCATGTGGAAATATTTTTTCCTCTCAAGCTGGATACTGCGATTTACTCAGGTTTATGAAGGGCGGTCAATTCCTTTTTGGCCTTGGCTACCAGGGACTGGTTGAGTTTAAGTACCTGGTTTAATGATTGCTCCGCATCAGTGATTCGATCTGCCTGTTTATACGCAATGCCCATATAAAAATAGGCTTGGGGGAGATCGTTTTTCCATCTCAACGCGTCTTTGAAGCGTTCTTCCACCTGTTCCAGCCAACCCGCTTTTTTGCGCATGGTATAAAGACGCATGAAGCCCACATAGGCCAGCGCTTTTTGTTCACTGCTGCCGGCATCGTCTCGCGCCTCACGCATGGTATCGAATGCCGATTCGAATTCATTTGTTTTCCCATATGCCAATCCCAGACCTCGGTGTGCAGCACTGTCGTAGGGGTCCAGTTGAAGGGCCAGTTTAAATTCCCTTCGAGCATCGGTATTGTAGTCTTTTTGAAGGAATTTGAAACCGCTGGATACGTGATGGGCAGGGGTATCCAGAACGCCTTCGGGCGCCTTGGGGGTCTGAGAACAACCTTGCATAAAAAGAAACGCCAACAGGGAAGCGGCAAGGGTTCTGTAAAACATTTTTGTCGAGATTGTGCCCATTGGATTGCCCCCGTAGATCGGTGGTTAACCGAGCAAAAAAGACCAACGAATTATAGCGATTTTCAAAAACGCGAAGAAATCATACTACCCGCTTTGAAATAGAAAATTAATGCTAAAAGGTCAAGCGCTTTCCACCAGAAAATCACGAATCCTGTTTACGGCCGGGGTCTCATCCTCAGGATCTATAAAGCTCATATTCAGCTCTGCTTTGAACCAGGTCATCTGGCGTTTCGCGTATCTTCTGGTATCCCGTTTAAGCGTCTCCGTTGCCTTTTGAAGGGACCACTCCCCTTGCAGATATTTGAGGATATGGCGATAACCGATGGCTGTCATGGATTTAAGATGAGGGCCATACCCCTTTTTCATGAGACGCTCTGTTTCCTCTACAAGACCGCAATCAATCATTTTTTCACTGCGTTCGTTAATGCGGTCGTAAAGCTGTTCTTTTTCCACCTGCAGGCAGAGTTTTAACGCCAAGAAATCCTGATTTCCAAACCGGTGCCGTTTCATGAGATCCGAGGCCGTCCGGCCGGTTTGTTGAATAATTTCAAGTGCCCTGATAATTCGAAGTCTGTCATTGGGGTGGATCGATGCAGCCCTTTCAGGATCCTGCCCCGCCAGCTTTTGGTGTAGTTTCGGTGCTCCTTTTCGATCACATTCAAGATGTAAGCGCTCCCGAAGCATTGGGTCTGAAGGGGGCAATTCAACCAGCCCTCCCAATAGGGACCTGATATAGAGACCGGTGCCTCCCACAATAAAGCAAGGGACATTTTTTGCACAAATCCCTTTTGCCAGTGGAAGGGCCATTTCACGGTACGTGGCCGCATTGAAGTCCTCGTCGGGATCCACAACATCAAGGAGGTGATGAATAACGCCGCGCCGTTCTTCGAGCGTGGGCTTGGCAGTGCCCACATCCATATGCCGGTAGACCTGCATGGAATCGGCGTTAATGATCTCGCCGCCGAGAGAAAGGGCCAAGGCAACGGCCAGCCCGGTTTTCCCGCTGGCTGTAGGGCCCGCGATAACAATGATTTTTGGTTTTTTGAGGTTCAACACGTCATTAGTACCTGGTACCTTTCCTATCACCTTGTTTTCTGTCACAAAAAACAAGAAATCAGTTGTCAGTTGTCAGTAAAAGCATACCCATAATATCTTGAAAATGTTTATACAA
>JAGHDR010000389.1 GCA_021159825.1 Deltaproteobacteria bacterium
ACCGATTTCTCACTCACATCGATCATGCCCATAAAACAGTCGCCCCCGCTTCAAAATTCTTCTTTTTTCCGTGAACCTTCCTTTTTGATACGTTCCACCGTTTTTATCAGCGCCGGGAAAACATGGTCCCGAATATCCCCGCCCACCACCACGGCCATGATTTCGTCTCCCACATTCAACTGCCCGTCACAGGTATCAACCAGAACTTCGATAATACCGGGCATCTTTTTGGCATCTTTGATAATGGTTTCAATGGCCTCGTGATCAAAGCGGACGTTGATACCCTTAACGGGGTCTCCGTTCAGGGACGTCTCCCTCACAAGCCCCATATGGGAGGCAATCATTCCCATTTTTGAACTGTCGGGGCGCCCTTTCACAGTTTTAAGCATTCGGTCGATATTCATTCGTTCCTCCTCAGGGGACAAAAGAATCCCGGGCGCGGGTCAACAAGATTTATTGCCCGTGATGGTTTTCGCCCGGCTGGATTCCTCGCCCTCATCCAGTGAAAAAAGTTTTCGTGTCGTATCCAAATAGCCGCTTAGCGTAGATCGACCCGCTTTTCCTTTCAAGAACAAAATGGGGTCGTTGAGCACTTTTTCAACAATGGATCGAATCAAAACATCAACTGCCTGTCGATGCGCGGGCGCAAGCTGATCCAGAACTGAACGACTTTTACCGAATTCAGCCTGAATGATGGTGTCCGCCTTGTTTCTCAATGAAACGATGGTGGGAACCACCGCAAGGGTTTTTAACCATTTTTCAAACTTTACCACCTCTTCCCGAACAATACGCTGCGCTTTGACCGCTGCTTCCCGGCGCTGGGCCTTGTTAACTTCAATGACCCCTTTCAGATCATCGATGTCATAGAGGTAAACGTTGTTCAATTTATTGACTTCCGGATGCACGTCCCTTGGCACCGCGATGTCGATCAAAAAGAGCGGGCGGCTCCGCCTTTTCCTGAGTACTTTCTTGACCATTTCCCGGGTAATAATACACTCCGAAGCGGCGGTGGAAGTCACAACGATATCCGCTTTCAGAAGCTGGTCCTGAATCTCATCAAATGAGGCCGGGGATGCACGAAACCGCTCCGCCACTTCCACGGCCCGCTCAAAAGTCCGGTTGACCACCGTCATGGAACTGACCCCGTTGGTCAAAAGATGCCGAGCTGCCAGCTCCGCCATTTCCCCGGCCCCGATCAGCAACACCTTTTTTCCCTCAAGGACGTGAAAAATTTTTCGCGCCAGCTCAACGGCGGCATAGCTGATGGAAACGGCGGCACCGCAGATATCCGTCTCGGATCTCACCCGTTTGGCCACATGAAACGCCTTATGCATGATCCGGTTCAATATAACGCCCGACATCTTTTCCCGGGTGGACTGTAAATAGGCTTCTTTGATCTGCCCCAGAATCTGGGGTTCCCCAATAATCATGGAATCCAGACTGGAGGCCACGCTAAAAATATGCGTCACCGCATCCATGTTTTCATAGGTGTAAAGGCATGACGAAAAATCATCTACCGGGATATTGCCGATTTTGCTCAACAGAGAAACAACCGCCCGTTTGGCTTCCTGGGCCTCTTCCGCAACAATCAGGGCCTCCACACGGTTGCATGTGGACAGGAAAAACCCCTCGCGAACCACATCCAGGCTCCTCATGATCGCGAGCGCTTTTTGTACATTCCGGGATTCCACCGCCAGGCATTCCCGCAATGCGACGGGCGCGGTTTCGTGATTCATCCCGATGTTGATAATTTTAGGCATACTTTTTCAGCGCCCCCCCATATTGTCGAAACTGTGATATCCGCCCATGAGGAGACTGACACCCAGAAAAGTGAAAATCAACAGGGAGAAACAAACAATTGACATAATCGCCGCTTTTCGCCCTTGCCAGCCCACAGCCAGCCGTTCGTGAATCAGCGCCGCATAGAACAACCAGCATATGAGGGACCATACCTCTTTGGGATCCCACTGCCAATAAACGCCCAGGGCAAAATGGGCATAAATGGAGCCTACAATCATGCCCAGGGTCAGAAAGGGAAAACCGTACAGAATCGCATAGTAATTGATGTTATCCAGGGTGGCAAGAGACGGCAGTCGCCCATAAAATGCGCCGAAGCGCTTTCGTTTGATCTGGCGCTCCTGAATCAGATACATGATGGCGGCAAGGCACGAGATAGCCAGAAGTGCATTGCCCACAAACACGGTTCCCACATGAAGGGTCAACCAGAGGCTCTTAAAAACGGGCTTAACCGGGGTTTGAGTTCCCGGAACCGCCGATGAAATGGTCATAAAAAAAGCTGCCAGCGGCGCCACAAAGGATCCCAGCACCCGCAATTTAAAGCGCGCCTGAATGACTAGATATACGCCGATAATGGACCAGGAAAAGAATGAAAGCGCACTCTTGAGATCGAGTACCGGCGCCGCCCCCAGAGAATAGTACCGGCAACCCAGAAAAATGGTATGAAATGCAAACCCTGTCGCAAGAAGCCAGTAGGACACCTTAA
>JAGHDR010000158.1 GCA_021159825.1 Deltaproteobacteria bacterium
GCGGGCATCACATCCATGGGTGTGGATGTCTGCCCCATCGGGGTGTTGCCTACGCCGGCCATCGCATATTTCACCACCTTGGCCAAAGCCGATGCGGGAATCGTCATTTCCGCTTCCCATAATCCTTTCCAGGACAACGGCATCAAAATTTTCGGGGGAAAAGGCTTTAAACTGTCCGATCACCAGGAAGATGCCATTGAGGAACTGATTTTCAAGGACGCCTTTTTAGAATTCATGCCTTCCTCTGAAAATTTGGGGCGGGTTCGACGTTTGAACAATACTCTGGAACAATATGTGTCCTTTCTAAAACAGCATTTTCCCGATGCTCTCTCCATGGCGGGGATTAAGATCGTTTTGGACACGGCCAATGGCGCAACCCATGAAGCCGCACCTGAACTTTTCAAAGCCCTTGGCGCCGATATTTGCGTGATTCACAACCAACCGAACGGCAGCAATATCAACGACCGCTGCGGTTCCCAGTATACCGCCGATCTAGAGGCAAAGGTTCAGGAAAAAGGGGCTTTCGCCGGATTTGCCTTTGACGGAGACGGGGACAGGCTCATTGCAGTGGATGAAAAGGGCCGAAAAATTACAGGGGATCATATTCTGCTGATTTGTGTCCGCGCTTTGAAAGAAGCGGGTCGGCTGAAGAACAACCTGCTGGTCAGTACCGTCATGAGCAATTTGGGACTGGCCAAAGCCTGTGGGAAATACGGCATTTCCCGTCATGAATCCCGAGTGGGGGACCGGTATGTTCTGGAGGACATGCAGCGGCTGGGGGCGGTTATCGGTGGAGAGGAATCGGGGCACATTATCCTGTCGGATCATCACACCACCAGTGACGGTATCATCACGGCGCTACAGATCCTGGCAGTTATGCTGAAAGAAAAAATGCCGCTTTCCCAACTGTCTCAAATGATGAACGTGTACCCGCAAAAATTAATCAACGTACCGGTCAGGGAAAAGCCTGACATTGCCACTGTGCCTCAGCTGGCGGAAGTCATCCGAAAGGTTGAAGCTGAACTGGGCCATGAGGGCCGCGTGCTGGTCCGTTATTCCGGAACACAGAATCTGTGCCGCGTTATGGTTGAGGCAGCAACAATGGCCACGACCGAAAAGTATTGCCGTCAAATCGTTGATCAGGTCCGCCAAACCCTGGGGAGCGGGTCGTGACAAATTATCGACCACTCACGGCCAACTGCCCCCTGCCAACTGTTCTCTGCTCACTCATCCAAAAAGAATTCTTTCATTTTATCAGCAACTTCCTCAAGCGTTTCACTAAGCCACAGCACATCATCAACGGTAAGCCGACCGGCTTTGGTGGAACTCTTTTTTCCATCCTTTCGCGTGTAAGCCCTGGGGCCGATCTGCATTTTTGGATCGGCATCTCCATACTGGTTGATTGAAATCTGAAGCCCTGTCTCTTCATTTTCCCAGGAAGCCAACACCTTGTCTTTGCTTGCATCATATGCCATCTATTCTCGACCTCTCAATGGTTTTTGGCGCTTAACCCAAACGGCTGGAGGCAACCCCATCCGTTGGAAGTGGGTGAATATAAGAGAAAGCTTTCACCATGGCAAGGGAAAAAACCGTGAGCTGAAAACCTATAAACTTTCAACAACGCCGGCCCGCTACCAGGCAGGGGAGGCCACCACCAGGACCACGCACTGCTCTTCGCCGGTGTTCAACAGGGCATGGCTGTCCCCCACGGGGATCCAAATGGCGTCTCCCGGTTTCACGGGCCGGGTTTCATCTCCCACAGTCATTTCTCCCGTACCGTGAAGGATGAAATAGATCTCCTCCATGGGGTCCACATGGGCCTCGATTTCCTTCCCGGGGTCAAGCCTGCCGATGGCCAGAAAGCCGATTTCTTTGAGGTTTCGCTGATCCAGAATCATCTTTGCAGTGGCACCCCCATGGGCCCGAAAGGTAGTATCCAAAACTTCCTTATCACTGGTATTTCTCACTAACATATGATCATCCTTATTGACTTTTCAGTTCCATTCGGTAAAAATTCCGAAATATGTTCCTATAACTTAAATCTGGGAGAATGCCAAATGGAAAAAGGAAAACTGGATCCTCGGTTGAAATTGATCCAGCAGGCGGATCTGAACGATAAGGTGGTGTTGTTGCGGGTAGACCATAACGTGGTGAAAAAAGGTATCATCAAGGACCCCTACCGCATTGATGCCACCATCGGAACCCTTTACGCCATCGCCGCGGCTGGGGGAAAGCCGATACTCATGAGCCATGTGGGTCGGCCCAGGGACAAAAAAACCGGCATGATTTCATGCCGGGAAGACCAGTCCGTATTGCCCATTGTGCGCTATCTCGAACAGAAACTGCCCGTTAAAATCCACCCACAGGCGTTTCCCATTGATCCCCGGAAAGGGATTACCCACATTGATGATTCCATAAAACCAACCCTTGAGGCCCTTCGAAAGGGGACATTCGACATGGTTTATCTCCCCAATTCACGTTGGTTTGCCGGAGAGCAGAGCAAAGGGCCTGAAAGAGATACCCTTTCTACGGAATTGGTTGCCATGGCAGATGTCTTTGTGAATGACGCATTTGGATCCTGGGGCGTGGCGGTGTCCACCTACGATGTGGCCACCCGCCTGCCTTCATATGCAGGGAATCTGCTTCAAAAGGAAATGGCCAATCTGTATCGTGTTCTGGAACCGGAGAGACCCTTTGTGGGGGTGGTGGCCGGCGCCAAGTACGACACCAAAATCGGTCCCCTCAAGGCCCTTTACAACAAGGTGGATCACCTGATCCTTGGCGGACTCATGTACAATACCTTTCTTTCGGCAAAGTACGGGGCGACCATCAACGGGGTCTCGGAGGAAGACAAGTTGCTGGCAAAGGAACTGGTGGATTTGGATCGGGCCGAGGGTAAAATCCTGGAAATGCCGATGCTGGTGGAGTCGGACAGCACCGGGGATCGGACCGATGGTGGGTATCGCCTGGTTGAAACCGCACAATTAAAAGAAGGCAGCTGTCTGCAATATATTCTGGATGTTCATGAAAAATCATTTCAGGACCCGCGTGTCATGGAGGTTATCGGGTCAGCCCGAACCATTTTTGTGAATGCGGTGATGGGTTTGATGCCGCTTTTTTTCGAAGGTTCGCGGGAACTTTACCGTCTCATCAACGAAAATACGTCCGCCTCGAAGCTTTATGCGGGCGGCGACACGCTGCAGGAACTCAAGAATCTCTGCCCCGGTATTTATATGGCCGGTCTTGATGACCCGAAAACCTATTATTTTACGGGCGGCGGAAGTGTCCTCGCCGCCATTGAACAGGGAAGTCCCTACAAAATGAAGCCTTTTGCGGCATTGCTCGAGGGGGAACGTGCATGACCCTGACCCCCATTTTTGACCCTGAGGAACAACAAAGACCCATGCGGGTCGCCGCCTTCATGTCCGGATCGGGCACCAATATCATGCGGCTGCTGGCGCATGAAAAGACCCTTGGGGTCCAGGAAGGGCAATCTCCCTTTGAGACCGTTTTTATTTTCAGTGACCGCTCAGACGGTGTTTCCGCCGGTGAAAAGATTGCCCTCGAAAACGCCCTGCCATATTTCAGTTATGATATCCGGGTTTTTCATGCCCGAAATTCTATCCGGCGGACGGTTGCAAACGCGGAAGGGCTTGCGGCAAGACGGGCCTATGATCGGGTGGCCGAGACGCTGGTGAAGGCCTTTCACATTGATGTCATCGCCCTTGGTGGCTATATGAGTTATGCGACGCTTGGCAGGTGTGTCAATGTGCATCCGGCCGACCTTTCTTTGCTGGATTCCCACGGCAACCGGAAATACGTGGGTGACCAGGCTGTTCATGATGCCGTTTACGCCGGGGAGCGGGCGCTGCGATCCTCAACCCTGTGGACGGATGACGGCGTGGACACGGGACCCCTTCTTATGGTTTCCGATCCACTTCCCGTAACGCTCCCGGAACCCCTGAAGGATTTAGTGAGAGATCACGGGCTGCTTGAACAGGTTGTGGATCACCACCAGGAGCAACTCAAGGAAACGGGAGACTGGAAAATATTTCCACGCACCATCGAACTCATTTCCCGGGGACGTTTCGCTTTTGACCCGCAGGGTCAGGTTTACCTGGATGGTTCGCCTGTTTCCCAGGGGCGCTGTGAATAAACAGATTGAAATAAGGAGATTCTGTCATGAGTGAGTTGATCCTTTGGATGGACAAGGAAATGAACAAAATGAGACGGGATATGGATCGTCTTTTCAGGGAATCATGGCCCGAAATCGGGGTGGGTCTTTTCCAGGAAAAGGTTTCGCAGCATATGCCGGTTGAGACCTTTATGACCGAAGAGGCCTTTATCATCCGTGCGGTGATTCCGGGCGTCGATCCCGAAAATCTTGATATATCGGTGAAAGACTACCAATTGATCATAAAGGGATGTAAAAAGGAGAAAACGGTGGAGAGCGACGGTTATTGCAGGCAAATGGTTCGCAAGCTCAGGTCTTTTCAACGAACCGTCCCACTCCCCTTCAAGGCTGTTCCGGAACAAATCAAAGCGACCCTGAATTCGGATGTATTGGATATTCAGATTCCCAGACAGGACCTGGAAAAAAAACGCCGTGTCAGAATTGAGATCGCCCGATTTTAAATCGAACCAAAAAGGAGATTGATCCATGCCCAGAAAAACTTCTTATGAGGAAGTACCCGTCGATAAACTCCGCTGGAGGCTTGATCCCGCCACACTCCCCTTTAAAAGCACCGATGATCTGGAACCGCTGGATGAAATCGTGGGTCAAAAACGGGCTGTTGAGGCTTTTAAATTCGGGATGGGCATTGACAGCCATGGGTACAATGTTTTTGTCACCGGCATGCCCGGTACCGGGCGGATGTCCACAGTTAAGAAAATGCTGGAAGCGATCTCCAAAAAAGATCGGGTTCCGGATGACCTCTGCTATATCAACAATTTCAAGAATCCCGAGTCGCCCATACTCCTCCGCTTAAAGGGTGGTGAGGGGGCCAGTTATAAAAAGGATGTTCGTAACCTTGTGGAATTGCTCAAAAAACAGATCCCTATGATCTTTGAAAGCCAGGAATATATCAACACCAAGAAGGACATTATGGAGACCTATGAGGCCAGAGGGAAAGGATTTTTCAAAAGTCTCGGTGAAAAGGTGAGAGAAGAGGGCTTTGCTTTGGTGGATGTTCAGGTGGGTCAAATCAAACGGCCCGAGGTGATGCCCTTGGTAGACGGAAACCCGACCCACATTGACCAGGTTGAAGCCATGGTTGAGAAGGGCCGGTTCCCCAGTGATGAATTTGAAACCATGAAGGAAAAGTACGGTAAACTCAAAGGAAGGGTTGAGCAGATCTTTATTGAACTGAGAGACCTGCAAAAAAAGGTTCAGGAAAAAATCGAAGAGATGGACCGGCAGACCTTCATGGACAATGCGTTGGATCTGGCAAAACCGCTTATCGAAAAGCACAAGAACAAAAGGATTAAGACATATCTTCAAAACATGTTGGAAGATATGGCGGACAACCTGCAGATTTTCAACCCGCAACAACAGCTTCAGATTCCGGGCATGCCCTCCCCGTTGACGACCGATGGGGACCGTTTCCAACCTTATCAGGTCAATCTTCTGGTGGACAACAGTGAGCAGAATGCGCCGCCCGTTATTGTTGAGAGTTATCCCACATACCGCAACATTTTCGGCAGCATCGAACGGATTGTAGATCGGGCCGGCGTTTGGCGAACGGATTTCAGCAAAATAAAGGCCGGGTCACTTTTAAAGGCCCTGGGCGGCTACCTGATCATCAATCTTCTGGATGCCATCCAGGAGCCGGGCGTGTGGCAGGCGCTCAAAAGGGCGCTCAAAAGTGAACAGCTCGAAATTCAAACTTATGATCCTTTTTATCTGTTTACCACCAGCGGTCTGAAGCCTGAGGCCATCGATCTAAATATCAAGATTGTGGTCATTGGAGACGCCTATCTCTATCGCCTGTTGCTCTATTATGATCCTGATATGAAAAAGGTGTTCAAGGTGAGGGCCGATTTTGACACCGCCATGGACAAAACAGACGAGAGCATTCATCAGATTTCACGGTTTATCAGGATGAAAACCGTGGAGGAGGAGTTGAAGCCCTTTGACCGGACGGCGGTGGCGCTCCTGATGGAACAGGCCGTTCGCATGACAGGCCGCCAGGAAAAAATTTCCACCAGATTTCCAC
>JAGHDR010000020.1 GCA_021159825.1 Deltaproteobacteria bacterium
ATAAGGAACAGATAACAGAAGGCCGCCCATTTTTTGGCCCTGAGAGTTTTGAACTCCATTCTTTGAAGAAATATACATGGGAGGATTTTGATGTCAATTCTTGGGTAAGAATGAAAGTTCAATCGATAAAAACGAAAGATGGAGAATCGGTGCGTGCTATTTTGCTCACCAATGATCTAAATACGTATTCCCTGGATGAGGCTAAGGATCGTGAATTCTCAAAAGATGAAATAATACGGTTTTTCGATAAGATATCCGAAGAGCTTCGAAAGATTGTGCATTTGTATTTTGATTGAGTATTACATGGAGTTGCAAAATGCCCCAAACATTGCTATCAGAATCTTTAGTTCCTAAATTCGAAATGCCAAACCGGTTTATCCCCTCTGTTAATTTTGGAGAGGACGATCTTAGTGCTGACGATAATTCCATTTACTATGGGGAACCATCTTTACCAAGGGTGCTGGCAAAATATTATCAATCCGAATTCGGAAGAGACTTGTGTGATGCTGTGGTGCATAGCTCCTTAGTTACAGCAAGTAACATTGCTATTCTGAAGTTGGGTATTGATTTGAAGGACTACGCGCCAATAAACATGGTTGTCAATAACGCAGATGATTATAGCGATGAAGATCCACTGTGTATTGAGGCACAATTCGAGGACTTTGTGAAAAGTAAGTGGTCCTTGTATCGAGAGATATATAGAATATATAGTGAATGTTCTGTGCCGGATTGGGATGGGTATGACGCCATTCCTATTTCTGAAAACACTTTTTCCAAGGCCTTGAAACTAGCTCAACTTCTTCCTGATGATTTACCTTTACCCGAAGTTATTCCGGAGCCGACTGGAGAAATCGCGTTTGAATGGTATCAGGACAAAACACATGTTTTCGTTATCAGTGTGGGAGAGGAAAACGTACTTTCCTATGCAGGTCTATTCGGCGTTCACAGCCAAACCCACGGTTCGGAATATTTCACACACCAAATCCCATTATTGCTTACGAGCCACATTTCGCGATTATCCATCTGAGGAATATTATTTTGGAAGAAAAGGTTTCTGATAGCGAGCCGGTATGTCGCTTCATCACGGGAAAAGATTATTACAGACCATCTGATGGAACAGTGAGGCACAATGCCTTTATGCCGAACAGAGAAGGTGAGACGTCCGTTTATAGAGTCATCGACCTGACGGATAATGCCATTTTCGAAATAGGGTGCCTTTTTGTGGCTGAAAAAAAAGGAAAGCCCTTGAAGGGAAGAGCGGATATATTGGTTTCAGACATTTTGGAAAAAAAGCTAAAGGTTCATTCTCAACCCACGCCCCACCCAAGACACGCCAATATCGTTGCCTGGCCTGAAGACAGAACAAAAGTCAGATTACTTGCGCAACAGCTCGCTGCAGACGCCACTCTTACTTTTGTATCCACAGAATAGGCGGTCGTGCTAGAAATTAAAATCTTGTACAAATACTGTACAAAACAACACCAAAAACCAAAAAAGGACTCAACCGAAATCGGCTAAATCCTTGAAATAACTGGTGCGCCTGGCAGGACTCGAACCTGCGACCTGCGGATTAGAAGTCCGCTGCTCTATCCAGCTGAGCTACAGGCGCGAAGAAAATATTATTGCTCACTCTGTATAAAATTTTGGAAAAGGGTCAGCTCGTTTCATTGCCGTGTCCGTTCAATACTTCCCTTAAGACAACGTTGGTTTTTTCTTCCAGCTGTCCGAAAATTTCGGCCATAGCTCTTAGGCGTATAAGGCTCTCCCTCGACTTTTCTTTGTAGGGAAGATTGAAACGATGTTCATTCAGCAACTCCACCAGGCGATTTAAGCGATGTAAACTGAGAACATCGTTTTCTTTATAGAGAAGATCAACCCACTCGGTTTTTATAGATTCGGGTAATTGGTCATACCCAGCCAGCAGGTCGGGATTTTCGCCCAGATAGAGGGATTTATTCAGATCTTCAATTTTATTACGTACCATTTTTGCCTGTTTTTCGTCAATCATTTCCTTGTGAATAAGTGCATGCCACTTGTCTTCGATCTTCATTTTCAACCAGCTTCTACCCTGTTCGGGTGAAGGGTGGAGTTCGAGAAACCGGTTTTGCATTTGCATCAGGTCTGTTGTCAAATCGTTGTCTGAGACTTTTTCTATATTCAGAAGAAGTTTGTTCAAGTTTTGAATGGCACCCCGGCGAAGATACGCTTCCTCCGTTCCTTCAAGGAGCGTTTTTTCCCATTGATTCCTTAAAAACCCTAACTCCAGTTTAACCAGTGAAAAAATCAAGCCGGACTTGGTGATCACATTCCTGAGGGAATCGGCCAGTATATTGCAGGAATGAAGCCTGTCATTAGCCAGATCCCGGGCCGCTTTAAAGGATTGCTCCTTTAACTGATACGAAAGCAGCTCTGTGCCCAGCGCCCGGGACAGCCGTTTTATGACCTTGGTTTCCGGTCCTCCGATTTTGATGGAATAGGGCTGAAAGTGTATTTTGATGACCGCGACAGTAGTGTAGTCGCTATTCTCCCAAATGGCCTCCCCCGCAAAATTTCTGGGATAAACCATCTGTCGCATTTCACCCAGGTAGAGATCCTTTTTTCGGATCAGCACCGGTTCCATGTGATGGTAGTCTTTCCAGATGCCTTCCACTTGCAGCCTGACGCTTCGGGCGTCGTTTCGTGGATCTTCAGCAGTCCAGCTGGATTGCCGTTCCACACACCAGCCCATGGCTTCCAGGGGTCTATCGGGTTCGTCGCGGTACTCAAGCCATGGCTTCCCAGGGAGATTGTAATCTGATACTTCAGAGGTGTCCCAAGAAATTTTCTGCCTGTTTTCATCAATAATTCCCGATGTGATTCGGGTCGTCACCATCTCGGGTAGAATGCCGATACGGTATACGGTTCCTTTAAAGGCATTGGGCAGGCAGATCAAAATGCTTTCAATAATTTCCTTGCAAGCATTTTCCAAGGTTTTTTGTTCTATCTTAATGGTCAGCAACGATCATTCCTCAACTCATTGACCCGTGCAACCCAACACAGTGTGAAGCAGCACGTCAGGGGATTCTAGCATTAGGGGGGGGAGACCCATTTTTTTGTAGACGTCGAAACGCGAAATTCGACATTGTAGCGATTTTTTTGAGTTTGTCAATGAATATTGAATTCGAGGCGTCAGGCATCCAGTTCTTTTTTTTGTTTGACAGCCTTCACCAGCTGAGGAACAATGTTTCCAGCGTTGCCTTGAAGGAATATATCCGTGACGGTATGTGTAAGCTGGGTTTTTTCCTTGTTAATTTCAATGATTCCGGCGCCATTTTGTTTGGCGATGGCAGGAATGGTGTTGACGGGGGAAACTGCGGCGGAAGTGCCCACCACCAGGAGCGCTCCGGCAGACGAAGCCAGTTGAAAGGACCGATTCATGGCGTCTTCGGGAATCGCTTCTCCAAAGAATATGACATCCGGTTTCAGGATCTTTTCACATTCACATCGTGGAAGGCTTTCGTTCCGTTTATCCGCTGCCGGGTATCTTCTGCCACACCACAGGCAAGAGAGGGTGCCGGCATTCCCGTGATACTCAATCACATCCTTTGAGCCTCCGGCCTGATGAAGGTTGTCGATATTCTGGGTGATGATACAATGAAGGTAACCCATGAGCTCAAGTTCACCCATGCCCCTGTGGGCCGGGTTGGGTTCGGCACGATTGACAACCTCGCCCATTTCCCTGAGCATCTCCCATACTTTTTGAGGATTGGCCCTGAAGGCCTCAATAGTGGCATATTCAGCCGGGTCAAATTTTGACCACAGCCCTTCGGCACTCCTGAAATCCGGGATACCGGATTCCACGGAAATGCCCGCACCGGTCAGGGCCAGGGTCAATTTAGATGTCAGAATAATCTCAGCCGCTTTTTCAAAAGACTCGGTCATGATAAAAGGTCTCATAGGTATTTTGAACGAACACCCCGTGGGTTTCAGGGAACTGGAAGAAAATAATATACGCATATCGTGCAGAACTTTTGTTCGTTTTCAAGGCGTGATGGCAGGTGCATAGTGAGCTATGTGCCTGTTATCACAGCGTAGAAAACGGGCAAAAGGGCAAGCAGGATGCGTAGATTATTTCCTGGAAGTTCCCTCAAATGGGCTCGATGATTATTTTTCCTTCTTGGTTATTATAACGGGTCAGTTTCCCTCGGATGGTTTTCTGTTCCCCGAAGATGTTGACCATATGTATGTCTTCACCATCCATTTCGACAAGGTCGACACTTTCCAGTATCTTTTCCTCGGTATTGTCCCTTAGCAGGTAGGCGTGGGCTTCACACATGATTTCTCCCTCCATTTCCTGATATTTTTCAAAGGCCTCCGAACATCATTGTTAAAAACTTAGAGGTTTTTCAGTGCATCGCGCAGGCAGTCGGTGGACTTTACGCTTAATTCAATCATTTCCCTGATTGCTTTGGCGCTTTCGCTTTTTCCCGCATCCTTCAGTTGTTCTGCAAAAAGGTCGTATTCCTCGTGGTGGTGGTCGTTATGGGTGATCCAGTGATCCAGCCTGATTTTCGCTTTTTCCACAAATTCCATATGATTTCTCCCTGTAATCGCTTAAAGTTACTTGGTAAATCGCTTTTGTTGCCGGAAGCGGATATGATTTTAATACGGAGAGATTAAGCAATGCTGTTGGTGATGTCAACCAGGGTTTAAAATTTTGTCAGCAGTTGCCGGTTTTGTTTTTTGAAAATGCTGTGGATGGAACAAAAATATTGACTGCAAAGGTTCTATAAGGTTAGTATCAACCCAATTTCGACACTGTGAGGAAGGGGCTGTAAATGGAAGAGATTCTTAAAGGAAAAAGGGTTCTGATTGTTGACGATGAACCAGATATATTTGAAACTTTGGTAGAAAT
>JAGHDR010000154.1 GCA_021159825.1 Deltaproteobacteria bacterium
AGGGTACCCGATGAATGTCCGGGAGCGGGGTGAACGACAATGCCGGGCGGTTTAATAAGAACAATGACCCAAGCGTCCTCAAACACGACGGAGAAAGGGACTTCCTCGGGAACAAGTGCCGGCGCGGATGGCTTGGGAACCATGAGGGAAACGTGATCCCCGGTTTTCAGTTGATGGCTCGGTTTTATGCGAGCCTCATTAACCCGGACCCAACCGTTTCGAATCAAAGCCTGTATTCGCGATCGGGATAAAGTTGAATGGTTATGGGAAAGAAAAAGGTCCACCCGGAGACCCTGAGCGCTATCAGGAATCGTATGGGAAAAATCGCTGTCACAAGTTGGGTTGTCCACTGTTAAAATTTGCGCGAATAATTGCGCGAATAATGCGAAAAAAATGGCGACGAAAAGGATATTTCAGGTTTGATCACTGCTTATTCGATGGTTTCAGGAAAAATATGGTCCAGGTCGCTTTCCACTTGCATTTCGGTAATTTCTTTTGCCAGGGAAATTTCCTTAACCAGCAAGGTTCGGGCGGTGTCGAGCATTTTCCGTTCGCCGAAAGAAAGTTCTTTATCATACCTTAAAATCAACAGATCACGGTAAACTTCAGCCACTTCAAAGACCGATCCGGTCTTAATTTTTTCCATATAGTCCCGGTAGCGGCGATTCCAGGTCTGGCTGTCCAGTATCACGTCTCGTTTTTCGAGAATGGAAAACAGTTTGGGAAGTTCCGTCTTGCCGATAATATCTCTCAGACCCACGTGATCCACATTGGTAGTTGGGATCATGATGATCATATTATTGTCGAGTATGCGCATGACATAGAAATCCTGTGTGCATCCTGAAATTTCCTGGGATTCAATTTTTTCAATAACACCGACGCCATGGGCGGGATATACGGCCAAATCACCTACCTGGAACATCTAAACCTCCGTGGTAGAAAAAACCTTTATAAATATTCAGCCCATTGCCGCAGCCCCCGGGCAAAAGCAAACAACGTTTACCCGGGAGCTGTCGGCGAGGGACTTTTGGTTTGGTGTGTTAACGGTTACGTTTCTATTTACCCAAGAGCAAAGCAACACCCGGGAGAATAGGTGCTATAACCAGTGCAACGACCGACATCAATTTGATCAGAATATTCATGGCCGGTCCGGAGGTGTCTTTGAATGGATCACCAACCGTATCGCCGACCACAACCGCCTTATGGTTTTTGGAGCCTTTTCCGCCAAAGTGACCCTCTTCAACGTACTTTTTGGCATTGTCCCAGGCGCCGCCGCCGTTGGACATGAACAGTGCTAGAAAAGCCCCCATGAGCGTTGCGCCGATCAGCAAGCCGGCAAGGGTATCCTTGCCCAGAAGAAAGCCCACCAGGACAGGGGTCAACACGGCGATGAGGCCGGGTTTAACCATCTCTTTCAAGGCGGAGTTGGTGGCGATGGAAACACAGGTGGCGGAGTCCGGTTTGACGCCTTCTTTTCCTTCCAGAAGCCCCGGAATTTCTCTGAACTGACGCCGGATTTCCTCCACAATGGAAAATGCCGCTTTGCCCACGGACGTCATGGTAAGCGCCGCGCAGGTCATGGGTACCATGCCGCCGATAAACATACCGATAATAACCCTTGGATTACCCAGGAGAACCGGCCCCAGTTTGGCGGCCTGTGAATAGGCCACAAACATGGCCAGAGCGGTAAGGGCTGCGGAACCGATGGCAAATCCCTTGCCGATGGCGGCGGTGGTGTTGCCTAAGGCATCGAGACCGTCCGTAATCTTTCGGGTTTCAGGTCCCAGTCCAGCCATTTCCGAGATGCCGCCGGCGTTGTCCACAATGGGTCCGTAAGCGTCCACAGTCATGGTAGCGCCCACCGTGGCGAGCATACCGACAGCCGAAAGGCCGATGCCGTAAATGCCGCAGGATTCATAACCTACGTATGTCGCGATACAAATACCCATAATGGGGAGCCAGGTGGACTGCATGCCCACTGCGAGGCCTGCAATAATTACTGTGGCGGAACCGGTTTCAGATTGGCCGGCGATTCGTTTCACCGGAGGTCCGGAAGTATAGTATTCCGCCAGAAGACCGATGGCAACACCGCAGAGCAATCCGGAGACAATGGCCCAGAACGCGCCGAAAGGCATGCCCAGCGATTTGGTAATGATATAGGTGCAAACAACAAATATGATGGCGGCTACATAGGTGGTGTACCTTAGGGCCCCCGCAGGGTTGCCTTTTTGAAAGATCTTGATGGAGAACACGCCGAAAAACGAGCTGATCAATCCGGCTGTTACGATCAGAATCGGCATGGCCATGTATTTCAGTTTAATGGCGGTTTCGTCCAACCCTTGCAGAATGGGAAATTCTTTCAGGAATTCAGGGGTAACAGCCATGGTGGCGCCGATGGCGATGGTGGCGATGACGCTTCCCACGAAAGATTCAAAAATATCCGCCCCCATGCCCGCGATATCGCCCACATTGTCGCCCACGTTATCGGCGATGACGCCGGGATTCCGGGGATCGTCTTCGGGAATGCCCGCCTCCACTTTACCCACCAGGTCGGCGCCCACATCCGCCGCCTTGGTGTACACGCCACCGCCCACACGGGCAAAAAGCGCGATGGAGCTGGCGCCCATGGCAAAGCCGTTGATATATTCGGCGGTGGAAGGATCTCCACCGTAAATCCAGAACCAGATGCCTACGCCCAGGAGCCCCAGTCCGGCCACGGCCAGACCCATGACGGAACCTGAAAAATAGGAAACATTCAGAGCTGCGGCCTGTCCGTGCTTATTAGCGGCTTCCGCAGTTCGCGAGTTTCCCCGGGTGGCGGCCGTCATGCCTGAAAAACCGGCTATCATTGAAGCCAATGCGCCGGTAATGAAGCAAATGGCGGTTTTCCAGGAAATGCCCCAGCCCAGAAGGATAAATACGATGCCGATAAATACGATTAAAACGCTATATTCCCTCTTCAAAAACGTCATGGCGCCAGTGTGAATGGCCTCTTCCAGCTCAACCATGAGTGGATTGCCGTTCGGCTGCTTTTTGACGTAGTTATAAATCAGCCAGGCAACAATCAAACTTAGAATCCCCACAAAGGGAGCTAATTTAGTTAATTCCTGCATTACTTCTTCCTCCTTAAATTATTAATCTCCGGCAATTGATATGGTTCATTGCCGCTTCGACCCCTTCCAAGACAAACAGTTGGGACGCTTTAACCGCCATCCCCATGATTTTTTCCGCGAGTTTCTTTTCGTCATCATAAAAACAATTTAAAACATAGTCGGCCACGGCCTCTCCATGGCGCGGTCTGCCGATGCCGATCTTGACCCGCGAAAATTCTGAACTTCCCAAAAGGTGAATGATGGATGAAACACCTCTATGTCCACCTGCCCCCCCATCTCTGACGACCTTGATCTTTCCCAGCGGCATGTCCAGATCATCGTGTATCACCAGCAGCTTTTTTGTTTCCAGGTCGTAATGGCGGATACAGTCCCTGACCGATTCGCCGCTTTTGTTCATGAAGGTCAGGGGGCAAAGAAGGACAATTGGGTTGCCCCGAAAATCAGCCGGAGCATGCTTTGAGCGAAAAAGAAGGCTTTTGAGGGTCACCCCAAGCGATTTCCCCCACTGCTCAACAGCTTCCTGTCCTATGTTATGCCTGGTATGTTCGTATTGTGGCCCGGGATTGCCAAGGCCTGCAATCAGGTACAAATTTCCTTTTTAAGGTTCACCCCCTTTCCCTTATTCTTTTGTTTCTTCGGCGGTTTCTTTCTCTGAACCGTCCGCTTCTTCAGTTGTTTTACCTTCTTCACCTTCTTCGAGTTCTTCTTCGGCTTCCATATCCGACAGTGCGGAGCCCTTGATGTTGACGACGGCAACGGTCAAGTGTGCCCCATCCGTGGTTTGGATGCCTTCCGGAAGTGCCAGATCCCCAATCCGGACCGTATCTCCCACACCGAGATCCGAAATGTCCACCTCCAGGAATTCGACCAGTTTGTCAGGGAAACAGGCGACGGTCACCTCTCTTCGGATCTGCTGTAGAACCCCGCCCCCTTCTGTGACGCCTACGGGTGTATTGAGCAGGTGGACGGGAATGGCC
>JAGHDR010000375.1 GCA_021159825.1 Deltaproteobacteria bacterium
GCGTTTGCCTGGAATGCGCCAAATTCTTTGGGTTCCTCCATCAATAAGTTTTGACAGAGGGTATAGCCCTTTTATTTTACCCTGTACAGCGCATTTCCTAAAAGGTATAATCCATGAACCCGTAAAACAATGGAGGAAATCCTGTGGAACAAAAAAGCTTGAAATTGGACCCGGTTGATCAAATTGAAATTGTCACCCTGATGGACAATTATGCTGATGTGCTGCTTCAAAGTGAAGGTCCGGTGACACGGGCGCCTTTGGCGCCGGGTGGGGAAATCCCTACCGACACACTCCTGGCTGAACACGGACTTTCTCAACTGGTACGCCTGAATTGTTCAGGCAAAACACACAGCATCCTGTTTGATACGGGCTACAGCAGGATCGGTGTACCGCATAACCTGGAACTTCTGGGAATTGATTTAACGGATATCGAAGCCATCATCCTGAGCCACGCCCATATGGACCATACGGGTTCGCTTTACCCCATCCTGGAGAGCCTTGACCGTCCGGTTCCCCTGGTAGTCCATCCTGAAGCTTTTCTTTTTCCCCGGTATCTGGATGCCGGTGAGGGGAAGAAACTTTTTTTCCCCTGCACGTTGAAGCGGGATGAACTGGAAGCCCTCGGAGCTCAAATCCTTGAGTCCACAGCACCGGTTTCGCTTTGTGACAACAACCTGCTGGTCACAGGCCAGGTAGAGCGGACAACCTCTTTCGAAAAAGGAATGCCCAACGCATTTCTGTCTCGCAATGGAATAGAGGAGCCCGACCCCATACGGGACGACCAATCCCTGGTGGTCCATTTGAAGGATAAAGGCCTGGTTGTTATTTCAGGCTGCGCCCATGCAGGGATTGTTAACACCGTAGCGTACGCCAGGAAAATTACCGGCGTGAAAACAATTCATGGCATCATCGGCGGGTTTCACCTGTCCGGTCCGGCTTTTGAGCCCATTATTGAACAGACCATTGTGGAATTGGGGAAAATGGCGCCCAAAATCATCGTCCCCATGCATTGTACCGGCTGGAAAGCCATTGAACGGTTTTCCCGGGCCTTTCCCGCCGGCTTTGTTTTGAACAGTGTGGGATCCAGATTTACGTTGAATTGAAATTGCACCAGGAACTCGGCCAATGTGAGATCATTTCTTGCGGAGACCCTCATCTTTCTGAAGCAGGGACAGTTCTGCGCTTCGACTGAGGAGCTCTTCCCTGAAACGCTCAATGTCCTTCACAATGGTTTCCATGCCGTCCATCCACACCCGGTTCAAGATTTCCTTTAAACGGCCGATATTTCTGTGTGTATTTCGAAGGAGGATATTTCGGTAGCGTCGATAAAAGATAAATCCGGCGCCGAGATTAATGATCAGGTAGCTTCCCAGGGCAGCCAGGCCTGTAGTACTGAAAAGAGTGCCGATGATGGACAGTAGAAGATCCGCGGCAGCCCCTCCGGACGGCGTCGGAAAGAGGCATCGCCAGGCATCTCCCCCCCCTGTGGAAAACAGAAATGCGGCAAAGATGAGACCATAGATCACCCATTGACCCAAGCGGAAACCCCATAATGGGGATCGCCGTTTTTCCTCCGCATAGGCGGCGGTGGATTGAAAAAAGGCTTCTCCCAGAGCTTCAAAGCGACGGGGAACATCCAGGATTTCCTTGAGCCGCTCCTGAAGCAGCAGCGAGAGGTTTTCATTAAGGAAACGGTGATTGAGGTGATCTTCAAGCCAGGTATACCGGTGGTGAAAGGCCTTTGAAATTGGCTCCGGCGGTTCAAAAACAGAAAGCGCCATCCCGCTTTCAGAATCCCGCGAGGGTCCTTTTCCAAAGGAAAAGAGTAGTGCGGCTACCCCGAAACCGGGTCCCACCAGTCGCGAAGGGTCTCCTTGGGAAAGGGAGATTTTTTCCTGGATTTCATGGCCAAACCAGCGGTCTATAATTTCTTTGCCCGTTTGAATCCATTCAGGCCGCTTTTTTTCAAGTTCTTCAATGGTTTCGTTGAGAATGCGGCCTGCGATTTCAAGGTTCTGAACTTCCTTTTCAAAAAGAGAGGTCAAGGATTGGATTTCCACATCCAGGTTCTGGGCCTTGATGGCTGAAACCTGCTTGGCATTTCGTTCTCTGAAAACATGTTGTTGAAACGCCGGGAACTGATTCCAGGGAGAAAGGGTTTTCTTTTCAAAGGCTTCCTGTGAGGCCAGTGCAAACAGAATGGGTTCACCGATTCCTTTCTCTTTTAAGAGTTCGTTGAATCGGGTGGTGGCAAGATTGAGTTGGTTATATCCTTTCTCAAGGGTTTCTCCCTGAAACAGCAAATCCACCTTGTTGAGGACAAAAGTGAAATTTTCTCCGGCCTTGGGGACCTGCAAAAGAAAGTCATAAAATTTTTTGTCCGCATATTTTTCAGGGGAGGTTACCCACAGAAGCAGGTCGAGGTGTTCCATGAATTGAATGACCCGTTCGCGGTGCTTCCCCACGAGACTGTCAAAATCCGGCAGATCGCAAAGCAGGATTCGCCGAATATTATCTCCCTGGTGTAAAATTTCCCGTCGGGGGATATCCACCAATCCCGGAATCGGTGGTGCATCGGCTTCCGCATGGCGGTAGATCAGGACCCGGTCCGTGTGGGGCCGTCGATGACTGGTGGACGCGATGGCCTCTCCTGCCAGGGCGTTCATCAGGGTTGATTTTCCAACGCCGGTGCCGCCCACCAGGCCGATGGTCAGGTAACGGGCTTCCATGGCGCTCAGCTTGCCAATGAGCTTTTCAGCTGCCGTTTCCATGGCGTGCCGTTTGTCCGGGGAAAGGGAAAAGAGCCCCCCCCTTCGAAGCAGGTTAAGGGTCTGTTCCAGACGCTGTCGATGCTGTTCAATGGGATGGGTCATTTTTTTATTTCCAGTTGTTTTATTCCGATACTGACATCAAGAGATCGTCCAGGCCCTTCCGGGCCCGGGGGGATGGGGTCAAAGACTGAATACAGACCACATAA
>JAGHDR010000196.1 GCA_021159825.1 Deltaproteobacteria bacterium
CCGATGCGCCGGCTGCCTCCGAAGACGACCCAAAAGAGAGTTAAATATCAGAAATCAGTAAGGGAGATAGAAATTGGCTATATCCGCGACATTAATTAAAGAATTAAGAGAAAAAACGGGCGTGGGGATCATGGACTGCAAAGCCGCGTTGACCGAATGCGACGGCGACCTTGATAAAGCGGTGGACCACTTGAGAAAGAAAGGGATCGCAACCGCAAAAAAACGAGGCGGGCGCGAAACATCGCAAGGGCAGGTTCAATCCTATATCCATGCCGGGGGCAAAATAGGCGTCCTCGTGGAAGCAAACTGTGAAACGGATTTCACCGGGAAGACAGATGATTTCTCATCGTTTGTGAAGGATATTGCGATGCAGATTGCAGCGACAAATCCCATGACCATTGATCGGGAAAACGTGCCCCGGGATATCCTGGAAAAAGAAAAAGACATCTATGCCACCCAGGCCAAAGCTTCAGGGAAGCCTGAGAAGGTCATTGAAAAGATCGTCGAAGGGAAGATGAAGAAATTCTTTTCAGAAGCTTGCCTCTTGGAACAGACTTTTGTCAAAAATTCGGACATTACCATCCAGGACCTGCTAAATGAGCTCATCGCTAAAACCGGTGAAAATATTGTCATCAAACGGTTTTCAAGGTTCCAATTGGGGGATTCGGAGAACAGCTGACAGGAACCGTTAGGAGAAGCGTTATGAAAGAAGAGATCCTTTCCGAGCTGCACCAGAAAATGAACAAAGCCGTCGATGCCCTTAAGAAGGACTTTCTTAAAATCAGGACCGGCAGGGCCTCCACAGCGTTGCTGGATGGCATCAAAGTGGATTGTTATGATACACAAATGCCCATTGACCAGGTTGCCACCATCTCTGCGCCTGAAAGCCGCCTTATCACCATCCAGCCCTGGGATCAAACGATCATGGGAAGTGTGGAAAAAAGCATCCTGAAATCGGAATTGGGACTCACACCCATGAACGACGGCAAAATCATTCGCATATCCATCCCTCCTTTGACCGAGGAGAGGCGAAAAGAGCTGGCCAAACTGGCCAGAAAAATGGCGGAAGAGAACAAGATTTCAATCCGGAACTTCAGGCGGGAAGCCAACGAGATATTAAAGGAGTTGAAGACTGAAAAAGAAATCAGCGAGGATGCGCTTTACCGATCCCAGGATGATGTTCAGAAAATAACCGATGAATTCATCAAAAAAGTGGATGAAACAACTGCTCAAAAGGAACAGGAGATTATTGAATTCTGATACATGACATCAATCATAAGCAAAGAAAGCCTGCCGAAACATGTCGCCATTATTATGGACGGAAACGGCCGATGGGCGGAAAAGCACGCTTTCCCACGTGTCAGAGGGCATCGAAAGGGAGCGGAATCCGTCAAGACAATCGTCACGCTCTGTCATAAACTGGGCATCGGGTACCTTACCCTTTATGCTTTTTCGGAGGAAAACTGGAAAAGGCCCCCCCGCGAAGTAAACGCACTTATGAAGCTCCTTGGAAGTTTTCTGAAGCGCGAATTGAAAGAAATGAAAGAAAACGGCATTCGCCTGACTGCAATCGGTCGAACCGAGAAACTTCCCGCCGCCACCAGAAAGGTACTGCTGGATACCATCCGAGAAACTTCCCATGGAAGCAAAATGGTTTTGACCCTTGCGCTCAGTTATGGCGGCAGGCAGGAAATACTGGATGCGGTTCGCGCCCTTGCCCGCAAAGTCCAAAACGGCGTCATGGACCCCGCGGACATCTCGGAGGATCGATTTTCGGGCAGCCTGTATACCAGCGGGATGCCCGACCCGGATCTTCTCATCCGGACCAGCGGCGAATACCGTATCAGTAATTTTCTGCTTTGGCAGATTTCCTACAGTGAAATCTACATCACCCCGACCCTGTGGCCTGACTTTGGTGAAGCGGATTTTTTGAAAGCACTTTCGGAATACCGGAAAAGGGACAGGAGATTTGGCGCTGTCGCACCAACATAACAAGAATTTTCGGAGCTGCCCATAATGGCAACCACAGGCAAAATGCATCTGAAACGATGGCTTACGGGCATCGTCTGTGTTCGGATCCTGATTTTCCTGATCGGTTTCAGCCCCAGATATCTCTTTTATATCCTGCTCTGTGCTGCCGCCCTGGTCGGCCTTTGGGAATATTTCAGGATCACTGCCCCCGGACTTTCCCCCTTTATCAAATGGATCAACAGTGCGCTGGTCCTTATGCTCTTTGTTGCCGCTTACATGCGGCAGGCATTGCTTTTACCCGGCATTATGGTGCTTTGGGCGTTTTTCCCCATGGCCCTGGAAGTGTTTACCTTTTCTGTAGAAAACAAAAAAGAAACGGCAATGCTCAGCATGGCGGCACTCATGGGTCCGGTCTACACTGCACTCCCCCTGGCCCTGCTCATATTTATTGATATGCGCCCTCAGGGGCATCTCTGGATCTTTTTTCTGCTGACCGTGGTTTTTTCCTGTGACACCGGTGCATTCTATTTCGGCAGAACTTTCGGTAAGCACAAACTCCACGAGCGGGTAAGTCCCGGAAAGACCTGGGAAGGTGCTGCCGGAGGGGTATTTTGCAGTCTGCTTGCAGCCATGTTATTTGTTAAGTTCATAGACCTCCATCCATTTAATATGTCTCTGATCCTGCTGATCATCACACTCGCCATCGCCTGCCAGATCGGGGATCTGGCTGAATCCGTATTAAAACGAAACCGGGGTGTCAAAGATTCGGGGAACATCCTTCCGGGACATGGCGGCATACTGGACCGCATTGACGGGCTTCTATTTGCCATACCGGTCCTTTTTTTCTATCTCAGCATATAACCCTTAAAAACGACGACCACAGGCCATAAAGTGAAAAATTTAAGCATATTGGGTTCAACAGGTTCAATCGGTGTAAATGCACTGAAGGTGGTTCGCGCCAATCCGCAGAGATACCGCGTACGCGCACTTTCGGCGGGAAAAAACATTGACCTTCTGCGAAACCAGATAAAAATATTCAAACCGAAAGCGGTTGCCGTTTTGAATGAATCCCTCGCCATGGATCTCAAGAGGACCCTGACCGGGGGCGATCTTCCTGAAATCCTTTTCGGTCCCGATGGGTTCAAACATCTGGCAACCATGGACGAGGTGGATACGATTATTTCCGCCATCACCGGCGCCGCAGGCCTGATACCCACCTATGAAGGGATTAAGGCGGGGAAAGAAATTGCCCTGGCCAACAAAGAAACCCTTGTTATGGCAGGGCCCCTGGTCCTGCGCGAAGCGGAAAAACAGGGTGTTTCCAGTCTGCCCATTGACAGTGAACACAGTGCGATCCTCCAATCCTTGCAGGGACATCAAAAAGAAGACCTGAAACGCATTATACTCACGGCATCGGGCGGCCCCTTCAGAAACCTGACGCTCAAGCAAATGGCCCGGGTCAACGCCGCCCAGGCTCTGAAACACCCCAATTGGGAAATGGGTCCGAAAATCACCATTGATTCAGCCACCATGATGAACAAAGGGCTTGAGGTTATTGAAGCAAAATGGTTGTTCGATGTGCCGATAGAAGAAATTGACGTCCTCGTACACCCCCAGAGCATTGTTCACTCCATGGTGGAATACAAGGACGGTTCCATCATCAGCCAGATGGGCGTCCCGGACATGATGATTCCCATTGCCTATGCCCTTAGCTATCCCAGACACATCAAAACCGGACTCCCCCCCCTGGCGCTGGAAAAAGTGGGGCCCCTCAATTTCGAAAAGCCTGATCTTAAGCGATTCAAATGCCTCGCTTTGGCTTTGAGGGCGGCGTCTGCCGGCGGGAGCATGCCCGCAGTATTAAACGGCGCCAATGAAATTGCAGTGGA
The DNA here is from genome assembly GCA_021159825.1 of Deltaproteobacteria bacterium. GTDB lineage: Bacteria > Desulfobacterota > DSM-4660 > Desulfatiglandales > Desulfatiglandaceae > NaphS2. Next base: position 3,861 of record JAGHDR010000196.1, read on the forward strand.
TGCATTTTTAAAAGAAAAGATCGGATTTTTGGATATCCCCAAACTGATCGAACAAACCATGGAAGCCCACAAAACCCATCCCATTAACCGAATTGATTCGGTCATGGATGCCGACAGGTGGGCGCGTGAAAAAACCCATGCCAATCTTATGGCGTACAGAGCCTAGGTAAACCCAATGCATTATTTTATTTACTATGTTCTCCCCCTGCTGGTTGTTCTGGGGGTTCTGATCTTTTTTCATGAACTGGGACATTTCCTGGTCGCCAAACATTTCGGTATAAAAGTCCTGAAGTTTTCACTGGGTTTCGGCCCGAAGGTCCTGGGAAAAAAGATCGGGGAAACCGAATATCTCATTTCCGCAATTCCCTTGGGCGGCTATGTGAAAATGCTCGGCGAAAGCGATAACGAGGAAGAAGACCCCATTCTCCCTGAAGATGAAGCAAAGTCTTTCAGCCATAAGCCCACCATTCAAAGAATCGCCGTTGTGGTCGCAGGCCCCCTGTTCAATCTTCTTCTGGCCCTGCTCATTTTTTGTGCTTCTTTCGGTTTTTCCGGCATGCAGGTCCTGACCACTGAAATTGGCCAGGTGCGTGAGGGATCTCCGGCCGACAACGCGGGTCTCAAAAAAGGAGACCTGATTATTTCAATTGACGGCATGGATACGGACACCTGGCCGCAGCTAAAGGAATTCGTTCGGGACAACCAGGGGGAACCGATCAAAATAACCCTTTTAAGACATGGGCAATTATCAACCGTTAGCGTCATTCCCGAAATGAGTGTGGTCAAAAATATTTTTGGTGAAGAAATCAAGACACCGCTTTTGGGTGTTGTCTCAGCCGGGTCCTTCAGGGAGGTTCAACTGGGCCTTTCGGGAGCGCTGAAAGAGGGCTGCCTTAAAACCTGGGAAATCATAAAACTGACCTGTCTGACGGTTGTCAAACTTTTCCAGGGGATCGTTTCCATCAAAACCCTTGGCGGCCCGATTCTGATCGGCCAAATGACCGGCCAGCTTGTCGAACAAAGTTGGACCTATCTCATTCCTTTTACGGCCGTTATCAGCATCAACCTGGGCATTTTGAACCTGTTGCCCATACCGGTTCTGGACGGTGGATTTATTATTTTTCTACTGATTGAACTGATCATCGGCCGCCCCCTGAATATCAGAAAGCGAGAATTTGCTCAGAAACTGGGCATCGGGCTTCTCGTACTGCTCATGGTGGTCGTCATCTACAACGACATCACGAGAATTCTGCAATAGATGATTTTGATTAACCCATGATCCTTGCACTCAATACCTCTACCCGGCAATGCAGCATCGCACTGTTGCGTATGGACCGCACAGTTATTGCTGAAAACCTGATGTCCGAAGGAAAAGGGCACTTCGGCGGCCTCATGCCGGCCGTTGACATACTGCTCACCGGCTCCGGGGTTAAACCAAAAGATATCAAATGCGTTGCCGTAGCCACCGGCCCCGGCAGCTTTACCGGTCTTCGGGTGGGCCTCTCCCTGGCAAAAGGGTTCTGCCAGGCCCTTCACATCCCTGTCATCGGCATATCCAGCCTGAGAGCATTGGCCTTTCAACTGCCCTTCACGCCTCACCCCATCGCACCGCTTCTCTCCTCAAGAAAGGGGGAAGTTTTCACAGCCCTTTTCCTCTGGAACCGGGAAAATGGCCTTCAGCGAAAAGGAAAAGACAACTGTTTTAAACTCGATATCTTACCGTCTCTTTTTTCACAAACGACTGTTTTCATTGGAAATGACTTTTTAAACCAGGGGAATCTGCTGAAAGAATCGGCCGGAAGCCACGTCATAATCGCCCCACCCCAATGCTGGCAACTCAACGCTTCATCCGTAGGCGCCCTGGCCCTGGCCCGTTTGGATGCCGGCGACATTGACGATCCGGGCGCCTTGATCCCCAGATATTACAGACCACCGGACATACGATCCAAGCTCAGTTTGCCCGGCAGCCGATAATCCCCGTTGACAAGCCCATCCAAAATAAATATAACAGCAACGGCATGACGCCGTTAATTCCCTATAGGGTTCGTCACACATGAACAGAGAAACACGCATCAACAACCGGTTACCTTTGGCAAGAGAGGGATTCCCGTTTATATTCATTGGAATCGGGGTTACCGTCATTTTTGCATTCTTGGGTTGGACAACGTTCGCCATCATAACAAGCGTTGTCACAATTTTTGTTATCTATTTTTTCAGAGACCCGGAACGACACCATTTGGAGGAAAAAAATGCGGTACTGACGCCCGCAGACGGGCGTATCCTGGAAGTCAGGCATGTGGATGAAGAAAACAGCCCTTTGGGCCAACCATCCATCAAAGTGTCTATTTTCATGAACGTCTTTAATGTTCATGTCAACCGAATACCGATTAAAGGAACCATCAAGAAAATTTCCTACCACCCGGGAAAATTTCTTTCAGCGAACCTGGATAAAGCATCCGAGCAGAATGAAAACAACAAAATCACACTGGAAACAATTGATTCACGTGAAATTATGGTCATCCAGATCGCCGGTTTGATCGCAAGACGCATTGCCTGCTGGATTGATAAAGGGGACACCGTTAAAACCGGTCAAAGATTCGGCCTTATCCGCTTTGGTTCCAGACTCGAGGTTTTTCTTCCTGCGGACAGCAAACTTATTGCTCAGGTTCGACAAAAGGTCAAAGCCGGGGAGACGGTTATCGGGTATCTGACATGAGATGAAAATCACCGGTGGCCAAATAAGGGGGAGGGTTTTAGCGGCGCCCAAAAATCTTGAAATTCGCCCCAGCAGCAACAAAGTCCGGGAGGCGATCTTCAACATCATCGGACAGGATCTCTCCGGTTCAAGGGTACTGGACCTATTCTCCGGAACGGGGCTTCTCGGTATAGAAGCATTGAGCCGAGGCGCTGTCCTTGCTGATTTTGTCGATCATGCAAAACAATCCCTTGCCCTCATCAAGAAGAACCTTGCGCTGTGTGGATACGAACATTCAGGACAAATATGCAAATGGGACCTCTCAAAAGGGCTTCCAAAGAACCGTCCCTTCCTCAATGCAACGTATGATCTGGTGTTTCTCGATCCACCCTATCGAAGCCATCCGGCATCGGGGTTAATCGAAGCGCTATCCGTTTCATCACGGTTGGCGCCCGGCGCCCTTATTGTTTTGGAAACCGGAAAAACCGCAGAGACAAAACATGTTTTTCCTCTACAGTTGATTGAAACCCGAATCTATGGAGATACCAAACTCAGTATTTATAAAAAAAGGACCCTTTATGAAAAAAAGTATCGCTGTTTATCCCGGATTTTTTGATCCCATAACCAATGGACACCTCAGCATTGTTTCGAGGGGACTGGAGATATTCGACAAATTGATTATCGCCATTTTGAACAACCCCAAAAAAGTCCCCCTGTTTTCCATCGAAGATAGAATCGAAATGATTGAAAACGCGGTCCATCAGAATTCAAAGGTAGAAGTGGATACCTTTGATGGGCTTTTGGTGGACTACGCGATCCACAAGAATTCAAATGTGGTTTTGCGGGGATTACGCGCGCTTTCGGATTTCGAATATGAATTTCAGATGGCTCTCATGAATCGAAAGCTCAATCGAGATGTTCAATCCATTTTTCTAATGACGGATTATAAATGGTTTTATATCAGCTCAACGATTATCAAGGAAGCCGCAAGCTTTGGCGGAGATGTGGGCGGCCTGGTTCCTGAGATCGTCAACCAAAACCTGAAAGAAAAATTCAAAAAGATAAATAATACTTGACACTCTTTTCAGCATAAGCCATATTGATTGCTCATAAAATTGGCAATCAGCCAGTATTTTATTTGGGTACGAAAATAGAAAAATCAAACGATAGATTTCTGAAGTCTTTTTTACGAAACCATTGCAGGAGGTTTAATGGTGGCCCTCACCAAAGAAAAAATTATTGATAATATTTATCATCAGGTCGGACTCAGCAAAAGCCAATCGCGAGCAGCGGCGGAAGGGCTCCTTGAAATCATCAAGGAAACCCTCGAAAGTGGGGAAGACCTTTTAATCAGCGGTTTTGGAAAATTTTTGGTGAAAGAAAAAGCGTCAAGACGCGGCAGAAACCCACAGACCACGAAAGATTTGCAACTGAGGGCGAGAAGGGTTGTGGTATTCAAAACATCGGGAGTTCTTCGAGATAAAATTAATGCAAACTAGCGTTTAACCGCTGTCGGCAGATCTGTTGGAAGGGGCCGATTCAACCCTGGTTCTGTGCTGTGTTTCCAGGTCTTGTTGCGAATCGGCGGTAAACATCAGAGCGGGATTGGGGTTTTGTGGGTGTGTCATCCCGATTTAGCTTCATATGGCTCACCAAAAAATTTCCCTGTAAGTACTGTCCCGACCGGCGGCAACTCCCTTTTTGATTTTTTTCCTATTCTTCTCTGTCATTTCAGTCTTTCTTTTTGGATTTAAGGTGGCAATCCATAATTCCAGGGATGTATCTCCTTCATATCTATTCCTGTTTATGGCTTTGCTTGCTCTTTCAAGTATGTGACCTCAAAGGCCTTGCATGATCGGTATTTCTGCATGCGATTGTTTATGGAAAAGGCCTGGTTCATGTCGTAGTGTTGAAAGATATCCAGGCCTCGATCCAGGATGATTTTCCAGCCGGTATCCGTAATGATATGCCTGGCATGGAGGGAGTTTGTTTTATCAAATTCCCAATCGAATCTGATGCCGGCGCCCCAGATGCTTTCCTGCATCTGCATCAGATATTCTTTTTGCCGGTCTCCCTTGAATTCATCTTCTACGGTCAAGAGATGAACCTCTATCTCTTCGTCATCAGATTTCAATTTTGCCAAGGTTTCCAGGAATTCCATCAGATTTCTGGTCTGGTAGAATAGCTTGATATAGGGATCGGTGATGGTGATTTTACCGGCACCTTTCAGGTGAGGCCCAAAGAGGTCGTCATAACTGACGCCGCGCCGGTTTTCCTGAAAAACGAGATGCTGCTCCTTGGGTATACGGGCCTCAGACGGGCTACCGTTTGATAATTCCCCTTCCTCTTGAACATGGGGGAGTCCTTCTTCTTCCATTTCTCCGGGTCGATCCTGATGATAATGTTGAGGATACTGTTTTTCCTTGATGGTCTGCACAAGGGTAGATTTTTCTTGCCCGGCTCGTCTATAGCCAAATCGGACCGTTTCATAGGTCTGATCAATGCGCATGAGCTGGTCTTTAATGCGTTTGCGACCTTCAATGGCAAACTGGAGAATCTCCTCAATTTCCGCTACAGTTGCTTCTCTGTGAGGAAAGAGAATCTTCATGAGGCCGGAAAAGGTCTTGTTCACGGCATCTCGATCCCTAGTGGAAATATCGCTGAGCAATTCAAAATGGTCGGCATACTGTTGGGAAAAATCATCATTTCGAAGGGTTCGAAGGATTTCGGCCAGATAATCAACAATAAACCCATACCCTTCAGAGAACATTTCTCCACGTATGATATTCACCTCCCACCCCGGAATGTAAAAATGGAGCCGATCCAGAAACGCGGAGTCATGGTATGCCTCTGGAAGATCGTCGAACAGGTCCGTGTGCTTGAGCATGTAGGGCAGGGTGTGCTGGGTGTTGCCCACAAAAACCATGGAGGCCTCGGCGCCCAGGGTTTCAATGGCATTGTCGTTCAAGGCCACGACAACCTTGTCGATCACCTTGTGCCGGCCCTTTTCCTTGATGATCGATTTCACGAGCCCTGCCTCGTTTCGGTGTACATAATGGGTGCGCAAGATCTCTTTGACTGTCTCAATGCCGGTCTTGATACTCGCTTCATCAGCCGTAGCACAATACTGACCTAACAGATATTCTGATTATAACGGATTTGGGGGAGCCAATACAACTACCTGAACTTATAGTACATATTTCCAATGCCGCTCAATAGTTCGATTGGGTCTGATAATTTGCGGCTTCTTGTTCAACTTGTTGATTCTACA
>JAGHDR010000318.1 GCA_021159825.1 Deltaproteobacteria bacterium
ATCCGGAAACCACCTCGGGGGGGAACGCACTGAAATTTTATGCCAGTCAGCGCCTGGATATCAGGCGTATCGGTGCGATTAAAGAGGGCGATCAGGTGGTGGGAAACCGCACCCGGGTCAAGGTGGTCAAAAACAAGGTGGCCCCGCCTTTCAAGAATGCGGAATTCGATATCATTTACGGGGAAGGCATTTCCAAGGAGGGAGATATCCTGGACTTGGGCGTATCATTGGATATCGTTGAGAAAAGCGGGGCCTGGTATTCTTTTGAGGGCGACCGCATCGGCCAAGGGCGGCAGAATGTCAAACGGTTTTTGAAGGAAAACACGGATATCCGGGATAATATTGCGAATCAGATTCTTCGTAAAACAGGGCTTAAGAAAGACCCGGAAGAAAAAGACAATAAAACAGAAGAACCGGCTAAGAACTAAAAAAGAAAGTTGTCAGTTGTCAGTGTGCAGTTGTCAATAACTAACAACTGATAACTGATAACTGACAGGAGACATGATGAATTTCAGGCAAATCAGAAACCGGTTTCTGGATTATTTCAGCAAACACGACCACCGGATTGTAGAGAGTTCCTCGCTGATCCCCAGGGATGACCCGACCCTGCTCTTTACCAATGCGGGTATGGTCCAGTTCAAAAACGCCTTTTTAGGAGAAAATCCCGGTTATTCGCGGGCGACCACGGCCCAGAAATGCGTGCGGGCCGGGGGAAAGCACAACGATCTGGATAACGTGGGCTACACCCCGAGGCATCACACGTTTTTCGAAATGCTGGGAAATTTTTCGTTCGGGGACTACTTCAAGGAAGAAGCCGTTCTTTGGGGCTGGGAGTTGCTGACGGAAGGCTATAACCTTCCCGCCGACAAACTGCATGTCTCTATTTTCGAAGATGATGACGAAACCTACGACATCTGGCAAAAGGAGATTGGTCTGCCGGCGAATCGGATCATCAGGCTGGGCGAAAAAGACAATTTTTGGGCCATGGGGGACACCGGACCGTGTGGCCCCTGTTCTGAAATTCATATCGACCAGGGAGGGGCGGTGGGATGCGGTCAACCGGATTGTGCCCCCGGATGCGATTGTGACCGTTACCTGGAGATCTGGAATTTGGTCTTCACACAGTTTGACCGAAGTCCGGATGGCACCCTTACGCCATTGCCGAAACCCAATATTGACACGGGAATGGGTCTTGAGCGACTGGCAGCGGTCATTCAAGGGGTCAAAAGCAATTATGACACCGACCTGTTCCAGGATATTATCGCACACATTGAATCCCTCTCGCAGAAAAAATATGGGAGCGATGACCGAATGGATGTGGCTTTCCGCGTCATAAGCGACCATGCCCGCGCGGTTTCCTTTCTGATCGGTGACGGCATCATGCCGTCAAACGAGGGACGTGGGTACGTGTTGAGACGCATTATCAGGCGGGCCAGTCGATTCGGACAGGGTCTGGGCCTTGAAGACATTTTTCTGCGCTCAGTCTGCAATCACGTGATTGACCTGATGGGCTTGGATTATGGGGAGTTGCTTCGCGCCAGAAGCTTAATCCTGGGCGTTGTGGAAAACGAAGAACGCCGGTTTGCCGATACCCTCAGGTACAGCATGAAGGTCCTGGAAGAAGAAATACAGCAGCTACAGGAACAGGGTGAAACCATTATACCCGGTGACGTGGTCTTCAAGCTCTATGACACCTATGGCCTGGCCGTGGACCTGGTGGAAGATGTGGCCCGGGACGAAAATCTTGAGGTGGATTTGACCGGCTACAAAGACGCCATGGGCAAACAGCGGCTGCTTTCCCAGGAATCCTGGAAAGGGAGCGGAGAAGCGGCGGTTCCCAAAACCTTTCGCAATCTTCTTTCCCGCGGTCTTGCCGGTCGTTTCGTAGGCTATGATACCCTTGAAACCGAATCGAAGATCCTTTCCCTGGTGTTGGGCAACCAAGAAGTCGATTTAATCGAAAAAGGTGCCGAAGCAACCGTGATACTGGATCAAACGCCCTTTTATGCAGAATCCGGAGGGCAGGTGGGGGATGTGGGCCAAATTACAGACGGGGTGGCCCACTTTCGGGTGGAGAACACCTTAAAGTACGGCCAGGACCTGATTATTCATAAGGGCCGTCTGGAAGAGGGCTCATTGGCTTCGGGCGACACGGTCAATGCGGCTGTGGACCGGGGCCATCGAATGACGGTTGCCGGCAATCACACCGCCACCCATCTGCTCCATGCGGCCCTCAGGGAAATCCTGGGGGATCACGTCAAACAGGCGGGATCGCGCGTGGCTGCGGACAGGCTTCGTTTTGACTTCAGCCATTTCACCCGGGTTTCCGCCCAAAACCTTTTGGAAGTGGAACGGTGGGTCAATGACCGTATCCGCGAAAACCTGCTGCTGAATACACAGATCATGAACAAAGAGGATGCCATGAAAACGGGTGCCATGGCCATCTTTGAAGAGAAATACGGGGACGAGGTCAGGATCATTGATATCGGCAACGGTGTGAGCCTGGAGTTATGCGGGGGCACGCATACCCGGCGAACCGGCGATATCGGCGTTTTTCGCATCATCAGTGAAAGTGCCGTTGCCGCCAATGTCCGCCGTATTGAAGCGCTTACGGGAGAGGCAGCATTGCGGTATGACCAGAAAAGAGATGAACGGCTGAAAAATGCGGCCGGACTCCTCAAGGTTTCCCCGGACAAGTTGCTTCACAGGCTTAAACATCTGCTGGACGAAACCAGGGAAAAGGAACGAGAAATTGAATCCCTGAAGGGTCGTCTTTTTACGGAAAAATCGGCGGATCTCCTCCAGGATGTCCGGGAAATACAAGGCGTTTCAGTGGTCGCAAAAAAGCTGGAGGCCGATACACCCAAAGAACTTCGGGAAGCGGTGGACCGAATCAAAGACAAACTGGGTTCCGGTATTGTCCTGTTGGGGGCCAACGCCAGGGGCAAGGCCATGCTCATATGTGCTGTAACAAAAGATCTAACAGGTCAATTCAATGCCGGTCAAATCATCAGGGAATTGTCCGGCATCGTCGGGGGAAAAGGAGGCGGGCGACCGGACATGGCCCAAGGGGGAGGAGACAAGCCGGAAAAACTGGAAGAGGCGATTGAATCTATTGACAGCCTAGTCGTAGAGGAAGCCGTTTAACCAGGAAGTTTCTTGAGCCCCGCCTAATTCTTTAATTCTGTCCTTGCATTTTTTGACGGATTCAAGGGCCCGGTAATATTGTCCCACATCGGGATAATGGGCAATCAGATAAAGATACCGATCCATGGCCGGTTGGTATTTGCCTTTTTTGAAATAAAAATTGCCCACATAGAGTTCATGCTCCGCCAGCTTGACATAACACTCCCGCACCTTTCTGCGGGCCTGTTCAATATAGTTGCTTTTGCGGAACCGTTTGATCAGCCGTTCGAATTCCACTCTGGCCTTGAGCATATTGGATTGGTCTCTGTCAATGGCCGCTGACTTGTTAAAATGACACATCCCCTGCCGGTAGATGACATAGGGTGCATTTTTGTTTCTGGGGTGCATCTTCTCAAATTCGGCATATTCATCACGGGCTTCATCATACTGTCCCTTCTCAAAGTAGGCATCCGCCATTTTCAACTCTGCGGTGATGGCAAAGGTGCTGTAAGGATACCGATCCTTGATCTTCTGAAACGTCTCGATCGATTTTTCAAAGCGCCCCTCATTAAAATCTTCCATGCCCTCGCTCATAATCTCGGCCGGCGTCGGTTCGTCTCCCGACCCGAACAGACTATGCCAGAGGGAACAGCCACTTAGAAGAAACAGCCAGCAGATGCCCACCAACATCAAGTTCAGCAGCACCCACTTTGATTGTCTGATTTTCATCTTCATGCTCAGGCTCAATGACCTTCAATAAACCGTTCAGCGGCGAACGCGGCCGTAGCACCATCCCCCACAGCCGTGCTGACCTGTCGCAGGAGTTTTGACCGAATATCCCCCGCGGCAAACACACCGGGGATGGATGTTTCCATATTGTCGTCCGTTTTCACGAAACCGAGATCATCGAAATCGAG
>JAGHDR010000153.1 GCA_021159825.1 Deltaproteobacteria bacterium
CGCAATGCTTCAGGATTACGACACTTCCATCAAAGAATTGGCCCGGACGATAGAAAAAGATCAAGCCCTTGTGCCGAAGATACTCAGTCTCGTCAATTCCGCCTTTTTCGGCTTTAGTGCCCGGATTTCCGCCATATCACATGCCGTTATCGTTTTAGGCTTTAACACTGTTCGAAACGCGGTTGTCTCGGTTTCGATTATCGAGGCACTTTCCAAGGGCGATTTAAAGAATTTTGACATAACAAGGTTCTGGACTCACTCAATCGCAGTGGCAGTGGTCAGCAGATATCTCGCTGAAAAAAATCGTCAGGGGTCCCCGGAGGATTATTTTACCGCAGGGCTCGTGCATGATATCGGAAAGATCGTCCTCGCTCAATATTTTCAGGATCTTTTCAAAGTTGTATGGGCATCGGCCAGGGAAAACAGCCTCTCTTTTTATGAGGCGGAAAAAAAGGAAATTTCGATCACCCATGCCCACATCGGGGGGTATCTTGCCGGGAAATGGAAGCTTCCTCATGGCATGATTGATGCTATCCGGCATCACCATACGCCGAATAGAAACGTAAATGACTTTAATCTTTTGATTACGGTACATGTAGCGGATATAATAGTAAATAGTCTTATGGGAGATGCCAAGGGCAGAGTGAACTATTCCGCTATTCATCCTGATGCGGCAAAAGCTCTGATGCCCCACATAACTTCAGCATCGAAATGGTTCCCTGATATGGAAGCGGAAATAGAATCGGCATGTGCTTTTTTTGTCAAGAAAGAGAACTGAGGTAACAAGATGAATGAACGTAAACACACAATCCTATGCGTTGATGATGAAGAGAGTATTTTACATTCCTTGAAACGGTTGCTCCGGAAAGAAAGCTACCGGATGTTGACCGCATCAAGCGGTGAAGAGGGTCTCGACCTCCTCTCCGGGAATGAAGTTCACCTGGTTCTGTCAGACCAGAGAATGCCCGGAATGAACGGCACGGAATTTTTAGCCAAGGTAAAAGAAAATTACCCGGATACAATTCGAATTGTTCTCACCGGATATACTGAAGTGGATTCCATCACCGGATCGATCAACAAAGGACATATCTATAAATTCATTTTAAAGCCGTGGAATAACCAGAATTTAAAGCTGGAGATCAAACAGGGGTTAGACCAGTACGACCTTGTGAAGTCCAACAAAAGCCTTCATAAAAGGGTTTTGCAACAGAATGAAGAACTAAAGAACATAAACAATGATCTGGAGAAGATCGTAAAAGAAAGGACCATGGACCTTGAAATTCAAAATCAGGCGCTTGAGCTATCACATGCTATCCTGGAAGACTTGCCCATACCTATCATTGGGATAAGTAATGAAATGATAATCGTGCTGATCAATAGTAAAGTACAGGAATTATCAGTCAAAGATGGGCATATTGCGGTAGGGAAGAAGATTTCGGAATGCTTATCACGTGAAGTTGAAGAAAAAATAGCCAATGTTTTTAAAAGCAACACTTCCGACACATATAAAAAATGTCGGTTGGGAGAAGAAGTGTACAATGTGGATTTCATGCCTCTTTCCGGAAGGTTTCGCGGCAAGGGGATTGTTTTGGCATTAAATTCATCAAAGGAAGAGATTCCTAAATAATAGTTAAGTGAGTCAAAATGTTTGAAAACCTTCCACTTGTAATCCAGTTTAGCAAACGCAACTTAAAGGATATCATCAGTGAAAGGGCAGTCTTGGAGAGGTGGAAACCTACCGGTTTTCCGATTGCCTTCAGTTCAGCTCTTTACGGAAAAGGGGTAAGGGAGCCCTTTGAAGAAATATTGAAACAAACCTTTCTGCGGCTTGACGCCCTCAACGGTTTAAAGACCAACTATTCCATCACCGAAGAAAGTTTTTTAATGTTGAGCCAATCATAAACAGCTACAGGTAAAAACAGATGAGAAATACCGACGAATCTTTGCACGATAAAAACATTGTATCAAAGCCTGTTTTGGGATAACCTTAATATACTCTTTTCCTTACACGGAAAAAGGGGGGAAACTGTTGGGGCGGGTGCAGCCTAAACCCGGCAGGACGCTGTTGGGCAGGACGTCACGGGGCTTTTTCTATCGGACGGGGAGGAAAGCAATTGGATACAGCGGTTCAAGGGATTGACAATTTGACCGAATTTGCCATGCAGGCCATCCGGGAAACCGGAAAGGCGGCACTTTCCTATTACGGAAAGGCCAGACCCGGAGAAAGGTTCGATGAGGAGCTGGTCACGAAAGCGGAACTTCATTTGACGGAGTTTTTCCAGGACCGCCTCAGCGACCGTTTTCCCGAGCACCAGCTGTATGCAAACAACCAGGAAGATTTGGGTTATTCCCACGAAGACAAGCGGTATTTATGGGTTTTCGACCCCTTAGATGGTGTGGCCAACTTTCAGGGGGGCATTCCGCTGTGGGGAATGTCACTGGCGTTGTTGGAGAACTCATGGCCCATTTTCGGCACATTTCATATGCCCGCAACCGGAGACCTGTTCCATGCCCGTGCCGGTGAGACGGCATTCTGGGGAGAGCAAAAAATTCATGCGGCGCCACCATCGGAAATCAATGACGAAAGTGTTTTGCTGACCTATGCGCGATTTAACCACCATTATCGCCCCTCTTTTGAAGGCAAGATCCGCAGTTTCGGTTGTACTTCCGCCCATATGTGCTATGTCGCCGCCGGTCGAGCCGAGGCGGCCATCATTGCCCGTGAGGCCTTTCAGGACCTGGCTGCCGCCCGGGTGATTGTCGAGGCCGCCGGCCTGAAGATCTGTAAAATGGACGGGTCGGGGTTTTTCCTCAATGAGTACATGCACGGGGAAAAGATTGAAGAACACCTCCTGGTGGTGTCATCCGAAAGCCGGACCCGCATCCATGATTGTCTGAAACCAATCAATTAAGGCTCCGCTTCGTATTCATTCAATTAAAAATTTGATAAAGGCATTATTGCGGTTATATTTACCGGGTTGGGCCCCCGCCGCCTCACCCGGGGGGGGGGCTGTGCGGGGACGGCCCATAACTGAAGGAATTTGAAAACCCTTTACCGGAAAAACACCAACAATGGATAGCTGATGAAGAAGACGATTAAAATGAGAGAAATGCTGAACAACCAGAAAGGGATCATTAAACGGGTTTCCGCAACCGGGGATATGGGTCGACGTATCAGGGAGATGGGCATGGTTCCCGAGACCCCCATTCAAATTCAAGGTCGGGCGCCCCTGAAAGACCCCGTGGCCGTTAAAATCAGAGACTATGTATTAACGCTCAGGAACAATGAAGCCGGCAGCATTCTTGTGGAAGTGGAAGAGAACCCATGAACTTGGCGCCCTTCGGGCGGACTTAAAAGATGAACGTCGAACATCGAACGTTCAACATCGAATTTTGAATAAGGTTTTACGCCAAGTTCAAAAAAAATCATTCATATCCTATCATGCCGAATTTATTAGGCATAAAATGGAAATTCCTATACCATTAAAGTGTTAAACCCATGAAACAAAAAATTATTATCGCCCTTTCGGGAAACCCCAATGCCGGCAAAACAACGGTGTTTAACGCCATTACCGGCGCGAGGCAGCACATTGCCAACTATCCCGGCGTAACGGTTGAAAAAAAGTACGGAACCATTCACCATCAAGGCTATGAAATAGAAGTGGTGGACTTGCCGGGAACCTATTCTCTGACGGCGTACTCCATGGAAGAGATTGTGGCCAGGGACTTTGTAATCAACGAAAAGCCGAGGTTGGTGGTGGATATTGTTGATGCGTCCAACCTGGATCGCCATCTTTACCTGGCTGTGCAATTCAAGGAATTGGGGGTCCCTTTGATATTGGCCCTTAACATGGTGGATGTGGCCGAAAGCCGTGGCATCAAGGTGGACCCTGATAAATTATCCGAGCAGTTCGGTGTGCCGGTGGTCCCCATGGTCGCTCGAACCGGTAAGGGGATCACAGATCTCCTTGATAAAGTGGTGGAGCAAGCTCCCAAAAGCCCCGAGTGGGTGAATGCGCCCATGAGCTACGGCATGGATATCGACTCGGGACTTGACCGGGTTTCGTCCATCATCGAAAAATCCCGCTTTTTCGACAAGAAATATCCCGCCCGATGGCGCGCCCTCAAATGCCTTGAGGGGGACAGTCAGATTATCGGTTTGTTGAAAAAAGACCCGGATCTGGGAAAATCCATCACAGACATCTGCGACGATATTACCAAGCACTCCATGAATACCATGGAGGAGGAGACGGAAGCCATCATCGCGGATCATCGATACGGTTATATCGCCGGTATTACCAAAAAAGTCGTTAAACGAAAAATTGAACTACGCCTTAATTTTTCCGACAAAGCGGACAAGATCCTCACCAACCGGATCCTCGGCCCCATCATCATGGGATTTATTCTTTATGGCATCTACTCCTTCACATTCTGGGCCAGTGAATTGCCGCTGCTCTGGTTTGAAATTTTCTTTGATGCGCTTAAAAATCTGGTAGCAACCTTTGTTCCTTCCGGGATTCTCCAATCATTGATTGTGTCGGGCGTCATTGACGGTGTCGGAGGGGTACTGGGGTTCGTGCCCCTTATCATGTTCATGTTCTTTGCCATTGCCATCATGGAGGATTCCGGGTATATGGCCCGGGTCGCCTATATGCTGGACCGGGTGCTGCGATGGTTCGGGCTTCACGGAAATTCCGTCATGGCATTGGTGGTGAGCGGCGGTATATCCGGGGGATGCGCGGTTCCGGGAGTGATGGCCACAAGGATATTGAGGGACCCAAAGGAACGGATTGCAACGCTTCTGGTGGTGCCGTTCATGAATTGCGGCGCTAAGCTGCCGGTTTACGCCATGCTCATCGGGGCCTTCTTTACAAAGGACAAGGCCCGCATGTTGTTTATCCTGACCCTTATTTCATGGGGGTTTGCCCTTTTTGCCGCCAAACTTTTAAGAGCCACAGTCCTTAGAGGTCCCACCACGCCCTTTGTGATGGAATTGCCACCCTACCGGGCGCCCACCCTTCGCGGGTTGCTGATTCACACATGGGAGAGAACATGGCAGTACATCAAGAAAGCCGGTACCGTTATTTTGGCTTTTTCCGTTATCATCTGGGCCATGATGACTTTCCCGGGACTTTCCGAAGAGCGGATTCAAGCCTTTGATCAAAACCGGGAAGAAGTTGCCATCGCCTTCCTGAATCAACAGACCTCTCCACGGTGGATTCAGGATAAAGGGGAATTGAAGGTGCTGAACCAGCTCTACCATGGCCTCAGTGGGGAGGAAAATATCGAGCCAAAGGCCCAACGCCATGAAGCCCTTTTGGAAATGGCGCGGGCAGCTGTTTGGCTTGAAAGAAAAAACGGTGAAACGGCGTCGTTTGAAATGGAGGAGAAATTCCTGGAAGCGGGGGGCCGGTTCCTGAAATATCGTCAACAGATGACGAATATTGACAATTTGCAGCAACAAACGGCCCTTAAGGGAACCATCGCGGGTTGGATGGGTACAAAGCTGGAGTACATTACCCGCCCTTTGGGTTTTGAATACCGAACGAACGTTGCCCTGGTGGGCGGTTTCGCCGCCAAGGAAGTGGTCATCTCCACCCTTGGCACGGCCTATTCCCTGAGTGATGTGGATGAGGACAAAACCGCTTCTCTGTCTGAAAAATTGAAAAAGGACCCGGCCTGGAACCCACTACAGGCATTTACATTGATTATTTTTACAATGCTTTACGTCCCCTGCATGGCAACAGTGGTGAGTATCCGCAAAGAAAGTTCCTGGAAATGGGCCACTTTTTCCATTTTCTTCAACCTGCTGGTCGCTTACGGGGTATCGCTCGTAATTCGCCAGGGCGGGGTATTTTTAGGCCTGGGCGGATAATTTTCAGTTTCCGGTACGGAACAATAATCGAAAAAAACTGTTTGGTGAAGATGAAACGGAGTCAGTAGACATGGAAAAAATGCCGATCACAGAAGATGGGCTGGAAAAGCTGAGGGAAGAGCTGCGCTATCTGCAGAAAACTGAAAAACCCAACAACATCAAGGCGATCGCAGAGGCTCGTGCCCACGGAGATCTCAGCGAAAACGCCGAGTATCACGCTGCCAAAGAAAAGCAGGGGTTTATCGCCGGCAAAATCAACGAATTAGAGACCGCCATCGGCCAGGCGGAAGTCATTGATGTTAATGAGGGCCCCATGGATCGCGTGGTGTTCGGCCGGACCGTTTTATTGTACGATATTCAGGCCGATAAGGAAATCACCTATCAGCTTGTGGGCCCCTATGAATCGGATCCCGAAAAGGGTCGCATTTCCATCAAGAGTCCACTGGGGCAAGGCCTTTTAGGCAGGGAGATCGGTGACGAAATCAGAATTAAAATACCCCGGGGTGTTCAGGAATTCGAAGTACTGGAAATCAAGTGAGGGACCCATATGGAAAGAATAGAAAAATTGTGCACCGTCACCATCCGCCTGAAAATAACGGCGCAATTACCCAAGGGAGAGGGTCAGGCACCCGTGTGGCAGGAATTCGAATTTATTTACGGCGTGGAGCACCAGGTCCCCACCCTTGAAAAGGCATTGGAAGGGGCCGCGGCCAGCCATCAATTCAGTCTGGTAATCCCTCCCGGTGAGCTTTATGATGCCCATGACACCGATCTTATCAGGGAAATTCCCAAAGAAGGCCTGCTTAAACAACGGGTTCGGGAAGGTCAATATTATCGTCAGATGAAAATGAGTTCCCTGGTGCAATTTAAAGTGCTTGAA
>JAGHDR010000183.1 GCA_021159825.1 Deltaproteobacteria bacterium
CCCCAGATGTGGATCTCCCTTACCCTTCCTTGGACGGATAATCCCGGCGCTGTGTTTTTTTTCGGTCATGTAATTGAATCATTCCAATAAGAACCCCATCGAAATCATATGACATTTTCGACGGATCCATGTACGATGGTTGCAACGATAATATCAAGGGCATTTTTTAAACGCAATATTAGAGGGTATGGATTCCATTGGCAACCTCAAAATGGTTCGACGTTTTTTTCGGTGTCATTTCGTTTTTTGTTGACATCCGTAGTTTTATAAGGTAGTTCTGATTGTTTAAAAAATGTGAGGGTTCGTACGCGATATGTTTGACAGTTTGTCTGAAAAACTTAACCGTGTTTTCAAAAAATTGAAAGGACGGGGAAGGCTCACTGAAGCCAATATCCAGGATGCTTTGAAGGAAGTGCGTCTAGCGCTTCTGGAGGCGGATGTCAACTATAAAGTCGTAAAGAAATTGATAGAAGATATTCGTGGGCGCGCTGTGGGGCAGGATGTGCGTGAAAGCCTGACCCCCGGTCAGCAGATTGTTAAAATCGTCAATGAAGAATTGGCTCGCCTTATGGGTGAGTCCCGAACGGGTCTTGAACTTGTTGGCGAAACGCCCCATTCATTGATGCTGGTGGGTCTTCAGGGCTCCGGTAAAACCACCACTGCCGCAAAACTGGCGGCACATTTGCGAAAGCAGGGTAGACATCCTTTGATGGTTCCCGCAGATGTTTACAGGCCTGCCGCAGTGGACCAGCTCAAGAAACTGGGGCTACAGATTGATGTTCCGGTTTATCCCACGGAAAAAGGACAGACACCGGAGGAAATATGTCTCGATGCCATGGCCGGGGCCGGAGCACAGGGGGCGGACGTCCTGATTCTCGATACAGCGGGGCGGCTTCATGTGGATGAAGCCCTGATGGATGAGCTGGTGGTCATCAAGGAAAAAATTAATCCCACCGAAATTCTTCTGGTAGCGGATGCCATGACCGGTCAGGATGCGGTCAATGTGGCGGAGCATTTTAATGATACCTTGGATATCACCGGTGTGATTTTATCCAAGATGGAGGGTGACGCCAGGGGCGGCGCAGCGTTATCCATCAAAGCGGTAACCGGAAAACCCATTAAATTTGTGGGGGTTGGTGAAAAAATCAGTGCCCTTGAGCCCTTTCATCCCGACCGGATGGCCTCTCAGATCCTTGGGATGGGCGATGTCCTTTCTCTTATTGAGAGAGCGGAAGCCCAATTTGACGAAAAAGAGGTCAGAAAACTGGAGAAAAAGCTCAAAAAGAATGAGTTTGATTTGGAAGATTTTCGGTCTCAATTGAAACGGATGAAAAAGCTTGGATCCCTTGAGGATATCCTGGGGATGCTCCCGGGTATGGGAAAATTGAAACAACTGAAAAACCTCAAACCTGATGAAAAAGAACTGGTCAAAGTCGAGGCGATCATCAATTCCATGACCCGCGACGAGCGACGCAGGTTCAAGATCATTAACGGCAGCAGAAGACGCCGCATTGCAGCAGGCAGTGGTACCAAGGTCCAGGATGTCAATCGTTTGCTGAAAAATTTTGTTCAAACAAAAAAAATGATGGAACAATTTACCAAAAAAGGTGGGATGAACATGCCGTCCCTCTTTGGATAGGGGGGTGCGTTTATGACGCTCAAAACCAATATAGTTAAGGGGGTGGTAGTAGAAAATGGCCGTTAGAATTCGATTAACAAGGATGGGAGCGAAGAAAAAACCGTTTTATCGTTTGGTGGCAGCTGATTCAGAGGCGCCCAGAGATGGCAGGTTTCTGGAAATTCTGGGATATTATGATCCCATGAAAGAACCCGCTGTTGTGAAAATTCATGAGGACAAACTCCAGTACTGGATTGAAAAGGGAGCGAAACTTTCAGAGGCAGCCAGGGCCCTGGTGAAACGGGAAAATGCAATTAAATCCCATTCCGCAGCAACCTAAATGCCGCATTTCTGTGAATCCCAATGGAGGTGAATCGAGATGAAAGAGCTGGTTTCATACATTGCGAAAGCGCTGGTTGATAAGCCGGAAGATGTGGTCGTCACAGAAATCGAAGGGGAGCAGACATCGGTTCTTGAACTGAAAGTCGCCAAAGAAGATTTGGGCAAGGTCATTGGAAAGCAGGGCCGCACCGCGCGGGCTATGAGGACAATTCTCAGTGCAGCCTCCACGAAAATTAACAAACGATCCGTATTGGAGATTATCGAATAGTTTTGAACGCAGGGTTGCCTGATAATGTACTCTTCTTTGGAAAAGTCCTTCGGCCCCACGGGTTGGAGGGTCTTTTGCGAGTACAGTCTTTTTCGCAGTCGGCAGCCTCGCTATTGAATGCGGAGACGGTTTTTTTTAAACTTGCGACCGGAGAAAATCATCATTTAAGCGTTATTTCCGCAAGGCCTCACAAGAATGTTTTTCTGGTAGAACTGACTGGGTTGACAGACATAAACCAGGCGGAGTCCTTCAGGGGAGCGGAGATCTATATCAGCAAAGATGCCCTTGTTCGGGAAGAAGGGGAATATTTCTGGTTTGAGCTGTTGGGCCTCGATGTTTTCACAAATGATGATGTGTTTCTGGGTGTTGTTTCAGAAATTATCCCTGCGGGGAATAATGAAATCTATGTTGTAAAAAACGGTGACCGGGAGGTTTTTTTGCCGGCGGCTCACGACGTGGTCAACCATATTGATTTAGAAAACGGGAAAATGATTGTCTCGGCCTTGGAAGGGTTGTTGGATTTGAATGAAGTTTGACGTTCTTACCTTGTTTCCGGATATGTTTACGTCCTACCTGAGGGAAGGCATTCTGGGGCGCGCCATTGAGAGGGGCCTCGTGGATGTGGCGTTACTGAACATCCGTGATTTTTCCAGGGGGGTTCATCGGGTTGTTGATGACCGTCCTTACGGTGGTGGTGAGGGTATGGTTATGAAAGCGGGACCGATTTTTCGTGCCCTTCAGTCCGTCGAGCGAGTGGAAGGTTACGGCCCCGTGGTGCTTTTTTCGCCGCAGGGAGAACCCTTTACCCAGGACATGGCCTGGGACATGGCTGAGTGCCGGCAGATTATATTCGTGTGCGGTCGATATGAAGGTGTAGATGAACGGGTACGGTCAACCTGTGTCAATATGGAGCTATCTATCGGGGATTACGTCTTGAATGGCGGCGAATTGGCTGCCATGGTTGTCATTGAAGCGGTCAGTCGACTGATTCCGGACGTTCTGGGTGGTGAAAGATCGAACCTGGAGGACTCTTTTGAAAACGGTCTTCTGGAATACCCCCATTACACGCGGCCAAGGGTGTTCAAAGACCTGGAGGTCCCCCCGGTACTCTTGTCCGGTGACCATGAGAAAATTCGATTGTGGCGGAAAAAGCAATCGCTCAAAAGAACCCGGGAACGAAGGGCGGACCTGCTTCAGAAGGCTGAATTATCTCTTGAAGATAAAGCGATCCTGGAAGAACTGACGTAATGCGTTTCTATGTCGGACTGGTTCATTTTCCCGTTTACAACAAGCACCAAGAGACCATTGCTTCGGCCATAACGCCTTTGGATATTCACGATTTTGCTCGACTGAGCAAAACCTATGGCATCAAGGGTTTTTTTGTTATTACGCCTCTTGAAGACCAGCAGGTATTGGCAAATCGAATTTTGCGGCATTGGATTTCCGGGTACGGTGCTCAATACAACCGTCACAGAAAGGAAGCCCTGAGCCTGGTCAGTGTAACATCGTCACTAAACATGGCGATTGAAAAGGTGAGGGAGAGGGAAGGGGACACGGCTTTGATCGTTGCAACAGATGCGGCTATGCAGGAAAACCGTGCCATGTCTTATGAAGCGTTAAGGGGTCTTGTTTTATCGGATGAACCGGTTTTCTTGCTGTTTGGAACGGCATGGGGGCTTCATGAAGACGTGCTGCAACAAGCCGACCATGTGCTGGACCCCATCTCAGGAAGATCGGGGTATAATCATCTTTCAGTAAGGACGGCGGCAGCCATTATCTTGGATCGGCTGGCAGGCCGGTGAGTTCAGGTGTGTGACATAAGGAGAAAGAAATGAATGTTGTAGAAATGCTCGAGATGGAGCAGATGCGAGGCGACATCCCCGACTTCAAGCCTGGCGATACCGTCAAGGTTCATGCCAGGATTAAAGAGGGCGAAAAAGAGAGAATCCAGGTATTTCAAGGGGTTGTCATCAGGAAACGAAAGGGGAACACTGGTGCTACATTTACGGTTCGGAAAGTTTCTTACGGCATCGGTGTGGAACGTATTTTTCCCCTTCACTCCCCCAACATTGATAAGGTTGAGGTGGTGTCAAGAGGAAAAGTCAGAAGATCGAGGCTTTATTACCTCAGGAATCTGCGCGGCAAGGCCGCAAGAATCAAAGAAAAGCGATTCTGAAATTGTTTTGATGGCGCAGGGAACTCGTAAAATGATGTTTGTTCAAGAGGCTCCGCCAAGTGCGTCGACCTAAAAACCTGGAGCTGTTTCCGGACGATTCACGCCAAACCCCCGTGGATCCCTTTTATCACGAAACCCGGGCGCGAGATTTGGGTTACAGCCTGATTGCCGGGGTTGATGAAGCGGGGCGGGGTCCTTTGGCCGGTCCTGTGGTTGCAGCGGCGGTCATGATTCCCGAAGGCGTTCGGTTTTCGGGGGTTAAGGATTCAAAAAAAATGACGGCTCGCGCTAGATTCGAGAGATTCCACACGATCAGGGGCGGTGCTCTGACCTTCGGTATCGGCGTGGCGTCCGTCTCGTATATTGAAAAATTCAATATTTTAAACGCCTCTCTGGAAGCCATGTTGCGTGCTATCCGGGTCCTTGATCCGCAGCCGGAAATCATCCTTGTGGACGGTATCCACGCTGTTCCCATCCCCATCAGACAGAAATGTTTAAAAAAAGGTGATCAAATTTCCCAAAGCATTTCGGCAGCCTCCGTGCTGGCTAAAGTTTATCGGGACTGGATCATGGCTTCCTATCACAATATGTATCCTGACTACGGTTTTGACAAAAACAAGGGGTATGGAACCCGACAGCACCTGGCGGCCTTAGAAGCGCACGGCCCATGTCCGGTTCACCGCCTGACGTTTAAACCGGTTAACCGTCTGATCTCTAAAGAGGCGCAGTAGGTTGACCAGAGAAAGGCTTGAACTGGGTGAACGGGGTGAGACGCTGGCCTTTGAAAAAATCAAAAGCTTGGGGTACGGAAATATTATCAGGAATTACCGATGCCGGTTAGGCGAAGTGGACCTGGTGGCGAAAGACGGGGATGTTCTGGTATTCATCGAGATCAAAACCAGAAAAGGAGGGCCCCCGGGGTTTGCAAAGGAAGCGGTCACTGCCAGAAAACAAAAACAGATCTCCAAAGTGGCGTTAAACTACATGAAAACCAACAATTGCTGTGACGTCAGCGCTCGTTTTGATGTGGTCGCCGTTTCCATGGGCAGCGGACCCCCCCGGATTGAGGTGATCAAGAACGCTTTTGACCTGGCTTATGGATAGAAAGCCGTCAATACGGGAGCAGGAACATGGCATTTTGTACGTGGTTGCAACCCCTATCGGGAACCTGGAGGACATTACCCTGAGGGCCTTGCGCATTTTAAAAGAGGTTGATCTGATTGTGGCCGAGAACGGAACTTACACCAAAAGGCTTTGCAACCACTACGGTATAAAAACAAAAATAGCCACTTACAACCAGCATTCCGGGAAAAGCAGGACCCAAAGGCTGGTTGAACAACTGGAAGCCGGAATGAAATTGGCCCTTGTTTCCGATGCGGGAACCCCGGGTATTTCGGACCCCGGTGTTATGCTCATTTCAAGTGCCATTGAAAAAAATATTCAAATTACGCCGATTCCGGGACCTTCCGCCGCTGTGGCGGGTCTTTCGGTTTGTGGTTTTCCAACGGGGGGATTTTGTTTTTTGGGTTTTTTGTCAAACCGCCCCGGTAGAAGAAAAAAAGAATTGGAGGGTCTGATTTCTGAAACGCGGGCAATGGTTTTTTATGAGTCCCCTCACCGGATCAGGGCGACACTTTCGGATATGGTTCGCGCCTTCGGCCCCAGACAAATGGTCTTGCTTCGGGAGATGACCAAAATATTTGAAGAAATTCGACCTGGCACCCCGGCTGAGCTGCTGGAGGGGTTAACCCCTGAAAAAACCAGGGGGGAATTTACCCTGGTGGTTTCAGGAAAAGTTGCTGGAAAAGAGACAAAAGAGTTGGATCATCGTACCTTGGATGCTATTGAGGGCCTTCTAAAAGAGAACACCATGAGTGTTCGGGATATTGCAGGCGTTATTGCAGAGAAAGAAAAACTGGCGTATCGGAAGGTCTATAAAGAATGCCTTGCCAGAAAAAGAGCGTTAAAGGATTCATGAACAATGGAAATGGTCAGACGTCTGAAAATTCGCAACAGCCTGGGTCTCCATGCGCGTGCTGCTGCGAAAATCGTTGAATTGGCCGACCGTTATGAATCCGAATTGTTTCTCAAGAAGGATGGGCGACAGGTGGATGGGTCCAATATCCTTTCCATTCTCACGCTGGCATGTCCAAAAGGCACGGATATGGAAGTTCGAATTATTGGGGAAGACTCGGAGCAGTTCATGACGGAACTGGATGCGCTGTTTCAGGGAAAGTTTGGGGAGAACAAATGAACGAAGACGCTGTTGCCGGTGAAAAATCTTTAAAGGGCATAGCCGTTTATCCGGGTATTGTCATTGGCAAAGCCCAACTTGTGGATAGAAGTAAAGTCAAGATCCAGTATCAGTATCTGGTAAACACGGAACATCTGAATGGGGAGGTGGGGCGGTTCGAAGAGGCCCTTCGCGTGGTCGAAAAAGAGATTGCGTCACTCAAGAACGGAATGGCGGAGAAAGTCAACGATCTCTCCTTTATTCTGGACAGCCATTTGATGATCCTCAAAGACAACATGCTTCGGGATTCGACCATTCGTGCGATCCGGGATGAAAAAATTAATGCCGAGTGGGCGCTGAAAAAATCCCTGGAAAAAATCCGTAAAGTTTTCGAGCAGATTGATGACGAATATATCAGCAACCGTATCAGCGATGTGGAAAATGTCACCGAAAGGATTCTGAGGACGCTTAGCGGAAAAGCACAGCAGAGCCTTTCGGAAATCGACAGAAGGGTCATCGTCGTGGCCCATGATCTCTCCCCTGCGGATACCACCGAGCTGAATCTCGGAAGGGTCATGGGGTTTATTACCGATGTGGGGGGGCGGACTTCCCATACGGCCATCGTGGCACAGGCCCTGGAAATTCCGGCTATTGTGGGTTTGGAAAGCGCAACCGATGTTGTAGCGGACGGCGATCTCCTGATTGTGGATGGCAGCACGGGCGTGGTCGTTGTCAACCCTGATGACAGGGCCATTATTTACTACCAGGAGAAGAAACTTCAACTGGAAGACTACCGGTCGAGCATTGCCAGGCAGAGTCATCTTCCGGCTTTGACTCCCGACGGTCAACGGATCACTGTTATGGCTAACATAGAATTCTTGGAAGAAGTGACTGCTGTAAGGAATTACGGCGGAGAGGGTATCGGTCTTTATCGAACGGAATTCTTGTATTTGAGGAGCAAAGGGTTTCCGGAAGAGGAAGACCTATTTGAGGACTACCGTGAAATAGCCGAACTCATGGCCCCTGAATCGGTGAACATTCGGACCCTGGATATCGGCGGTGACAAATTCGTTTCGGAACTTGAAATTACGAAGGAGATGAACCCCGCGCTGGGGCTACGAGCCATACGATTCTGCCTGAAACGGCCCGAAATATTCAAAACGCAGTTGCGCGCCATTCTCAGGGCAAGTGTACACGGTCATATTCGATTGATTTTCCCCATGATATCCGGTTTGCAGGAACTTTTGGATGCAAAGGACATCCTGGAGCAGGTCAAAATGGATTTGGATCGCGACCACATCCCCTATAATGAAAAAATGGAAGTGGGCATTATGGTTGAAATTCCCTCAGCGGTTGTTATGGCGGGGGTTCTGGCCAGACACGTGGATTTTTTCAGTATCGGGACCAACGATCTTATTCAGTATTCACTGGCCATTGACAGGGTCAATGAGCATGTGGCACACATGTATCAACCGTTTGATCCTGCGCTCATCAGAATGATTGGTCGGGTGGTGACGGCTGGCAGAAGTGAGGGCATCCGTGTTACTCTGTGCGGTGAGATGGCGGGTGATCCTCTTTGTGTGCCGATATTGTTGGGGCTGGGCCTTGATGCGCTCAGCATGAATGCCAGGTCCATGCCGCTGATCAAAAAGATCGTGCGGGCCATGCCCATGTCCCAGGCCCGCGATGACCTTAAGGAGATCATGGGCCTGTACACGGTCCACGAGGTGCAACAGTACCTTTTTGAGCGCATTGGCGGCATGTTTCCCGAGTTGAGGGAAAAAGGTTACCTGTAAGGGGATTTTGGAAATGAAAATCGTTTGTCAGAACAAAAAAGCACGGCACGAATATTTTCTGGATGAGTTTTTCGAGGCGGGGTTGGTGCTTCTGGGCGCCGAGGTCAAAAGCCTGAGAGAGGGAAGAGCCAACCTGTTGGATAGCTATGCCAGGGTGAAGCGGGAAGAGGTTTTTCTTCATAACATGCATATTAACCCTTACCCTTTTGCCCACCATATGGAAATGGATCCCATGCGAACACGGAAGCTTCTCTTGAACAAACGGGAAATCAAACGGCTGATCGGAAAAACCGAGCAGAGGGGATATTCTCTGATTCCCACCAAAGTTTATTTTACACGGGGCAAAGCCAAAGTGGAAATCGCCTTGGCAAAGGGCAAAAAAAATTACGACAAAAGAAGAGTCTTGAAAGAAAAAGAACTGAAGCGGGATATGGACCAGGCCCGAAAGCAAGGCGACTATTGACTTTTTTGTGGTCGTGGTTACCTTTGGGTTGTCGTAGATAGCGCTTTTTATCTTATTATCAAAACGTACAAATCAAGGGGGCGAAACGGTTTCGACGGGGATAGTTGAAGCTTAGATTGCATACCGAGGTTCCGACTGCTCGTTAAACGGTTGGGCGAAACACAAACGCAGACGATTACGCGTATGCTCTAGCCGCATAAATGGCTAGCGTCTTCCCAGTCTTTGCCTGCGAGATTGGAGTGAGGCGTCGACTAGCGGGCTAGCCGATCCTTTGAACCTGTGAAACGGTGAGGCGAAAATTAACACAGGTTAGTCTTTGGGCGGGCGTGCTCAGTTGCGACCCCGAAGGCGAAATTCTGATACTGAGCTACGTATGTAGAGGTCTAAGTGGAATATTTTCGGACGCGGGTTCGACTCCCGCCGCCTCCACCAAATAACGTTCCTAACAGAGTCCCATGAAGCACATAAACCCCGATTTCTACTAGAGAATTCGGGGTTTTCTTTTCCTATACGCTCCTATAAAAGCCCTTGACGTCCGACGGTACTTGTCGGTATTATTGACGGCATCTTCAAATACCGTCAAAGGAGATACCGTCATGCCCCTCACAGATACCGCAATTCGCAACACCAAACCCAAAGACAAGCAGTATAAACTTTCCGATGAGAAGGGCCTTTACCTCCTGGTCAAGAAAGCTGGTAAGGCAGTTGGACAAAAATAATCATCCC
>JAGHDR010000244.1 GCA_021159825.1 Deltaproteobacteria bacterium
GTTCAGGACAACCGGTCACCCTACAAGACGGCCTTTACAGTCTCCATTGCCGCTGCACAGGGGGTGCATTCCGGAATGGGCGCCGCTGACCGGGCCCACACCATTTTGACCGCTGTTGCCGATGATGCAGGGCCCGAAGATTTGATTCAACCGGGGTTTGTCTTCCCATTGCGTGCCAGAAGGGGAGGGGTCCTGTTCAGAACCGGTCAGACGGAGGGGTCTGTTGATCTGGCACGGCTTTCGGGTTATAAGCCGGCTGCGGTTATCTGCGGCATAATGAAAGATGACGGTGCCATGGCCAGGCTTCCGGACCTTAAAGCCTTCGCCAAAGAACACGATCTCAAAATCGCCTCGGTCGCTGATGTTATTTCCTACCGGATGCGGACGGAGTCGTTTGTTCAGCGAGGAGATGAAACGACCCTTCGCACGCCCTACGGAGAGTTCAAGGCCATTGCATTTGTCAACGACATTGACGATTATGAGCATCTGGCCCTGGTAAAAGGGGATATTGTTTCGGATATGGACATCCTGGTTCGGGTTCACTCGGGATGCCTGACAGGTGATGTCTTCAATTCCTATCGCTGTGATTGCGGCGAACAGTTGAAAAAGGCCATGAGTATGGTTCAGGAAGAGGGCCGGGGCGTTATCCTTTATCTTCAACAGGAGGGCCGGGGCATCGGTCTGGCCAACAAACTGAAAGCCTATGCCCTTCAGGACCAGGGCTATGATACAGTTGAAGCCAATGAGGAACTTGGGTTTGCTGCAGATTTGCGGGACTATGGTGTCGGGGCACAAATTCTTGTGGCGTTGGGCGTCCGAAAAATGAAATTGATTACCAATAATCCCCAAAAAATTGTCGGTCTTGAGGGTTACGGGTTAAAGGTGACCGGCAGGGTTCCCATTGAGTGTATTCCGAAGCCGGAAAACATCCGATATTTGACAACCAAATGTCAGAAGCTGGGCCATCTTTTAGATAAAGTGGGCATCGTATAGGAGCAATCTCTTGTGGTTGCCCGATGCGTAGGGGGGCGAACCTGTGTGTTTGCCCGGTCGATTAAGGAGGACCTTATGGTCAATGTTATAGAAGGTCAGCTGATAGCAAAGGGGATGCGGTTTGCGATTATTGCAAGCCGTTTTAACGAATTCATTTCGAGTAAATTAATGGAGGGCGCCATTGATGCGCTGGCCCGGCACGACGCCTCAAAAAAAGACCTTACGGTATGCTGGGTGCCCGGCGCCTTTGAAATGCCGGTTGTGGCCAAGAAACTGGCTGTTACCGGCGCATATGATGCCATCATCTGTGTGGGCGCCGTCATCAGGGGGGCGACCTCCCATTTTGACTATGTGGCCAATGAGGTGTCCAAGGGAATTGCCAGTGTGTCGCTGGATACGGGTGTTCCCATATCCTTCGGCGTTTTGACCACGGACAATATTGAACAGGCCATCGAACGTGCCGGCACAAAGGCCGGAAACAAGGGGTTTGAGTCGGCCATGGCTGCCATTGAAATGGTCAGCCTGTTTAAAGAAATTCCATAACAGGAAACCATGAAACATTTTACTGGGGAGAGAAGAAAGGCCCGTGAACTGGCTGTTCAGGTCCTCTTTCATCTGGAATTCAGCGATGATGACCCGTTGGGAGCATTTCGTCTCATTGGCGAAAATTTCGAAATGGCTGAATCCATGACGGATTTTTCCAAGGCACTGGTGCGGGGCGTCTGTGATCAGAAATCTACGCTGGACAGGGTCATTAGCCGTTCATCCAAACACTGGCGACTGGAACGAATGGCCCGATTGGACCGAAGTATTCTCAGGCTGGCGACCTACGAGATGATGTTCATGGAGGACATCCCCCCCAGAGTCTCCCTTGACGAAGCCGTTGAAATCGGGAAAAGATTCGGCGGTGAAGACTCCAGCCGGTATATCAACGGTGTACTGGACAATATTTACAACACCCTGGATCATCAAAAGGATGAAGAAAAATTTTCGACCACGGAACACAATTCTGATGAACCGAAAGAACCCGACAGCATAGGAAAAAGCAACATGAAATACAATCCTCTGGAATTGGAACCCAGGTGGCAGGCCCATTGGGAAAAGGCAGGCATTTTCAAGGCGAAGGAAGACCCTTCAAAGGAAAAATACTACCTCCTGGAGATGTTTCCCTATCCATCCGGTAAAATACATATTGGCCATGTGAGAAATTACACCATCGGCGACGTGGTGGCCCGATACAAGAAAATGTGTGGAAAAAACGTGCTGCACCCAATGGGCTGGGACGCATTCGGCATGCCGGCGGAAAACGCGGCTATCGAAAATGATACCCATCCGGCGCGCTGGACATATGAGAATATCGAAGCCATGAAAACCCAGCTGAAACGGATGGGGTTCAGCTATGACTGGGATCGCGAGCTGGCCACCTGCGACCCCGGGTATTATCGATGGGAGCAATTGGTCTTTATCGAAATGTATGAAAAGGGACTGGCCTATCGTAAGAAAACCCATGTGAACTGGTGTGAAAAATGCCAGACGGTTCTGGCCAATGAACAGGTTGAAGATGGGTGCTGTTGGCGACATCCTGAACAGGAAGTGACCATCAAAGAGATGAATAGCTGGTTCCTTAAAATCACCGATTATGCCGATGACATGCTCGAATACTGTGAAAAGCTTCCCGGTTGGCCGGATCGGGTCATGAGTATGCAGAAAAACTGGATCGGGAAAAGCCATGGCGCTGCCATCCAATTTCCCATGGTGGGCCCAGGGGATCCCATTGAGGTGTTCACCACCCGTCAGGATACCCTCTATGGCGCTACATTCATGTGCCTGGCGCCTGAGCATCCCATAGTGACTGATCTTATCAAGGGGTTGCCCCAGGAAAATGAGGTCCTTGATTTCGTGGACCGTACCCTGAAAATGGACCGCTTCATGCGAACCGCCGATTTCACCGCCAAAGAAGGGGTTTTTACGGGGAGACACTGCCTGAATCCGGTGACTCGCGAGGAGATCCCTATCTTTGTAGCCAATTTTGTCCTTTTTGACTACGGCACCGGTGCCATCATGGCGGTTCCTACGCATGATCAGAGGGATTTCGAGTTTGCCAAGAAATACGGCTTGAAGCTTCGTGTGGTCATAAAACCTGAGGATTCCGATCTGGATGAAGCAGAGATGACCCAAGCCTATGTGGAGCGGGGCATCCTGGTAAACTCGGGGCCTTTCAATGGCCAGGGCAATCGCGAGGCTTTGGACAGCATTGCCGATTATCTTGAGGAGCAGAATATGGGTCATAAAAC
>JAGHDR010000398.1 GCA_021159825.1 Deltaproteobacteria bacterium
AGCGAAGAGCTGCAGATGCTCCGCGATATGGCGCGTGATTTTGCCGCTGAGAAAATCGCTCCCTTTGCGGGCGAATGGGATGAAAAACATTATTTCCCCTATGAAGAAGCCGTCAAGCCCATGGGAGAGCTCGGCTTTTTCGGCACCGTTATCCCCGAGGAATATGGTGGAAATAACATGGGCTGGCTGGCGGCCATAATTTTAACCGAAGAAATTGCCCGGGCATCCAGTTCACTCCGGGTTCAAATCAACATGCTGACCCTCGGTTGCGCCTTTACCATCTACCGTTACGGCACCGATGATGACGTCAAGAAAAAGTACATTCCGAAACTGGTGAGCGCCGAATACATGGGCGGCTTCGGTATTACCGAACCCAATGCCGGTTCCGATGTGATGGCCATGAAATCCACCGCACAGGACAAAGGGGACCATTGGCTGTTGAACGGCTCAAAAACCTGGATATCCAATACCAGCGTGGCCGATGCCCTCATATTTTATGCCTATACGGACAGGGAAACCAGGGGCAGAGGGCTTTCCGCATTCGTGATTGAACCCAAAAATTTCAACGGCATTTCCACGACGGATCTGGACAAGATGGGATCCAGATCATCGCCAACCGGTGAAATCTATCTCGAGGACACCCAAGTTCCCAAAGAAAATATTCTGGGAAAACCGGGCGACGGCGCCAAAATCGTCTTCGGCTCCCTGAATCAGACCCGCCTTTCCGCCGCTGCCGGAGGCGTCGGCTTGGCCCAGGCCTGCCTGGACGCGGTCACCGACTATTGTCAGGAAAGAGAACAATTCGGGAAACCCATCGGGCAGTTTCAGATGAACCAGGACATGGTAGCGCAGATTACTACTGAAATTGAAGCCGCCCGACTGATCGTTTACAAAGCGGCCTGGCAAAAGGACCAGGGGAACCTGGGGAACACCCTTGAAGTGGCTCAAGCCAAATATCTGGCAGGAGAAATTGCCGTCAAGGCAAGCCAGGTGGCCATGAAAATTCTCGGCGCCTACGGCTACTCAACGGAATACCCGGTGGCGCGTTATTACCGGGATGCGCCCACCTATCAAATGGTGGAAGGCTCAACCAATATCTGCAAGTGGATCATTGCCCTGGATCAATTGGGCATTCGAAAAGCGAACAGGTAAGGGACCATAAACGGAGGAAGTAATGAAACCTTATTTTGAAGAAATGACCCCTTTTGGGAAACCGCTCACCGACAAACAGGTCGAAGCGGCCAAAGAAAACGTGGCAGATATCAAAGGGGTGGAAAAGCTAGTAGCCGAGGCGGTTGAGACCATCAAGAACGCAGGCCTCCCTGAAAAAATCCTCAAAAAGCGAGGACAGTTAAACGTCTGGGAGCGCATCGACTACCTCATCGATCCGGGAACATGGTGTCCGCTGCACACCCTTTATGATCCCCAGTTCAATGAAGAGGGTACCACCGGGGTCATTGACGGACTGGCTAAAATCAACGGAAAATGGGCTGTGGTCATCGGTTTCAACAACAAAGTCATGGCCGGTGCCTGGATCGCCGGACAGGCCGACAATCAGCTTCGGGTTACGGACATGGCCAAGCGGCTGCACGTCCCCCTGGTCTGGATCGTGAACTGCAGCGGCGTCAAACTGCCGGAACAGCAGGAAGTCTATGCCAACCGTCGCGGCAACGGCACCACTTTTTTCCGCCATGCGGAGCTGGAAAAACTGGGTGTGCCCATTCTGGCCGGCATTTACGGCACCAACCCGGCAGGCGGCGGATACCAGGGGATCAGCCCCACCATTCTGCTGGCCCATAAGGACGCGAATATCGCAGTCGGCGGAGGCGGCATCGTCAGCGGCATGAGCCCCAAGGGAAAATTTGATGAGGACGGCGCCGAGCTGCTGATCGAATCCACGCGCCACTTCAAGGAAGTACCGCCGGGAAGCGTTCCCATCCACTTCAATGAAACGGGCTTCTTTAAGGAAGTCTATGAAACTGAAGAAGGCGTTCTGGACGCGCTCAAAAAATATGTGGATATGTGTCCCGCCTATGATCCCAACTTTTTCAGGGTGGCTGAACCCAAGGAACCCAAATTTTCAGGTGAAGACATTAACAGCATCGTGGCCTTCAACCAGAAGCGAAGTTACAGCCTGGACGAAATGATGGCCCGCATTTTCGACAACAGTGAGCACATGGAATTCCGGCCCGGTTACGGCCCGGAGGTCTATACGGGACTGGCCAAAATCAACGGACTCCTGATGGCCTTTATCGGAAATCGACAGGGCTTCCTGGGCGCCAAATACCCTGAATACGCACCCTACCCCGGAATCGGCGGAAAGCTGTATCGGCAGGGTCTGATCAAGATGAATGAATTTGTCACCCTCTGCGGCCGCGACCGGGTTCCCATCGTGTGGTTCCAGGACACAAGCGGCATTGACGTGGGGGATATTGCCGAAAAAGCGGAACTTCTGGGCCTGGGGCAGTCGCTTATCTACTCCATTGAACAGACGGACGTTCCTCAGATCTGTATTGTACTCAGGAAAGGCACCGCAGCGGCCCATTACATCATGGGCGGTCCCACCAGCAATAACCACAATGCCTTTACCCTTGGAACGCCCACCACGGAGATCTATGTGATGCACGGGGAAACAGCCGCTGCCGCTTCTTTTGCGCGACGGCTGGTCAAGGAAAAGGATGCCGATCGCCCTTTAGGGCCCGTCATTGAAAAAATGAACGATCTGGCCCGACAGTATTATGACCAGTCCAGGCCCGTATATTGCGCCAACAGGGGCTATGTGGATGAAATCGTCCATTCCCCATGTTGAGAAAATACATTGCAGCCTTTGCGGGTTGTGCGTATCAGAATCCCGTTTCCATCTGCCCGCACCACCATATGATGCTTCCCAGAATCATCAAGGGATAACACACACCCAAACAAACAGAGCGGGTCCTTCTGATGAAGGACCCGCTCTGTTTGTTTTACCGAAGCTCTTAAACCCCTCTCAACCTATTGCCTGAAGGTTACCCAAGGGCTTTTCATTGTTTTTCAAGACCTCTCCGCGGGTACTGATCACCAGGGTTTTCATGGGAATCTCTTTTTTTGCAGTCCCCATGGCCCTCTCAATCATCATGGGCAGACCGGAGCAACAGGGAACTTCCATAATCAAAACCGTAATGCTTTTGATTTCCGCTGTCTTGAAAATATCCGTAAACTTTTGGATATAGGCTTCCACATCATCGAACTTGGGGCATCCCATCATAACCACTTTTCCCTTAAGATAATCCTGATGGAAATTGGCGTAAGCAACCGTTGTGCAATCTGCAGCAACCAGCAGATCCGCGCCTTTCAGAAAAGGGGCATGGGGCTGGATGAGATGAATCTGAACCGGCCAGTGAGAGAGATTCGACGGGCCGCCGTCTTTCACACCCGTGGGAATAAAAGTCTGGATCTGGGAGGAAGGACAACCGGCAACCGGAAGGGTTTTCTCCGAATTCTTTTCCTTTTCCTTCAAGTACACTTCCACCGCCTCTTCGTCGAAATCCTCTGCTTCGCGCTCCACAATCCGGAGTGCATCATTGGGACAATCACCCATACAGGCGCCCAATCCATCGCAGTATTTTTCCGCCACCACGCGGGCTTTTCCGTCCACCACCTCTATGGCGCCTTCGGCACAGGCGGGCACGCATTCACCGCAACCATCGCAGCGTTCCTCATCTATCTCGATTATCTTACGCATGACTTTCATGGACCTTCTCCTTTACCTATTTCAACAGTGTTTTTTCAGCCAGTTTTCGGCCACTATCCGTCAGGAATGATTTTTTCAGGATGTGGTCCAATTGTTCCCTGTCGGAGGGTTTCTCCTTTTGCGCTTCTTCCAGGTTGGCAATCAAATCCGCATCAAAAAGACTCTTGAAATTAATGGTTTCCTCTTTTTCGGGATGATGGTGATGGCCGATGATATGACAGACCTCGTCAATAATTTCTTCGGCAGCTCCCAACTTGATGAGAATCTCCCTGGCGATGGGAGGCCCTTCTTTTTCCTGATATCGAGCCGCAGTACTGTTATATTTTTTTTCCGCCTCCTTGATACCGATGTCGTGAAGGTATGCCGCTGACAGAATAACAGCCAGATTCCCCTGCTCTTCCCTGCCGATCTGCTCGGCGTAACGAGCCACACGGCTCGCATGACCGATTCTTTTAAAATCCACTTTGAAATAGCGCTTCATTTCAATGGCCACCCTGTCTTTAAGCAAATCTTCCTTTCCTTTAAGGAGTTCAGGCGGGAGGTTCCCGATGCATTGTTCCGCGTGCGGGCAGTAAGAAGCACATCCGAAATCGAGATCGGGATTAAGAAAACGATGGCCGCAATTAGAGCATTTCCTGGTGGGATCATCTTTAAAAAACTCAACTTCGTTCCCGCATTCCGGGCATTTGACATTAAAGACCGCCCCCGGTTTCCAATACTGACTGTCCTGTCCCGGGCATTTCATGATATCCCCCTTTTTGAATCTTTCAATTGATCGTTTTTTGTTTTAATTTAGACGCATTTTTCTGAATAGCAAACTTAATTGCATCAATATTTGACCCCATTATGACCTGAAAAAAGGAAAACACCTTGATCTAGGTCAAGGAAAAGGGAACACTTTTTTAAAACCCGGCGCTTTTGGGTATGGCCCCTATTCTTGTTGCATAAGGGGAATTGTCTCAGGTGAGTCCAAAATCTCTCGAATCTTTTTTGGTGGCAACCGCGGCAAAGGGGGTCGGGCCACGCTATCTTATTGAATACTCATCATTTATATCCCA
>JAGHDR010000147.1 GCA_021159825.1 Deltaproteobacteria bacterium
GCGGAAGAGGAAGAAACAGAGGGAAAAAAAGCCGTACAACTGGATGACATCACAGTCATAGCGGCCCAACCGGGCGTTGAAATCACGCCGGATAAGACCACCATTCGAATGGATGAGTTCGTTAAACCCGGGGATGTGCGGACGCTTACGGACGTATTGAAAACCATGGGCGGCATCGATGTCATGCGCATCAACCCCATGATGGCCAGCCCGGGTGACGAAGTCTCCATCCGGGGAATGAACGAGGGCCGCCTGGTCATTGAAATCGACGGCAGAAGGATCAACCACACCGGTCATTACGGTCGTTATATCGTGGACTGGTCCACCCTGAACCTGGACGATATCGAAAAAATCGAAATCATCCGGGGCGGACATTCGGTGCTTCATCCCTTTGCCATCGGCGGCGTGATCAACATCATCACCAAAAAGGGCAAAAAAACCGATGATCCCACACCCAAGGTACGCGCCAAAGCGGGCGTGGGTGCCTTTACCACCAGCACCCAAGCCCTTTCCATTGAGGGCGGGGCCTTTAATGTGGTGGGCTATGATTTTTCCGTAAACAATGGTTCCACCAATGGCTTTCTGAGGAACAACTACCAGGACACCACCGCCCTTAACGGCCACTTGAGTTTTTTCATACCCATGGATGCGGTCCTGGAACTGGGCGTCAAATATGCCGATGTGGACTACGGATTTCCGGTGGTGAACGATTCCTCCAGGGCTGATTATGATCCCGGTTCCCCCCAATTCCATGCCGACGCCGACCAGCTCAGGCACCTGAACTGGCCCCAGTATGCGGAAAAGGATCCCCACAGGAAAAAACACACCACCTACCTTGACGCCATCTTCCATATGCCCGTGGGCCCGGGAACCGTCAATATTCACGGATATCAGACCAGCGGCAGGCGTTGGACCAGCCTTTACAACAAGATGGGCGTGTTCCAGCCGGACCAGTTCACGGACGACCGAACCGAGGGCATCATCGCCGAGTACCGGGACATCAAGCTCTTCGGTTTCAACCGGGTGACCATGGGCTACGAATACCAAATTTTGGGCCAGCCGAGTCAAAACCCGAGTATTTATCGGGTCAATTCCGGCTACATCCAGGATGTTATCACCATCGGGGACCGGTGGCGCATTACGCCGGGCGTCCGCTATTACCATGTGGATATGGACACCTATTATGCCCAGTTCGGCAAGGGATGGCCCGTAGCCGGCAAAAATCAGACCGATGACGGCCTCTATCCCAGTCTGAAAGCCGATTTCCAGGCCACGGATGAAACCGCCCTTTATGCGGCGGTAAGCCGGTCCTATCGACTGCCGTGTCCGTGAGACTACTATTGGTGGGCGCGGTGCGCGTCCAAGGACAATCCGGTCTTAAAACCTGAATCGGCCTGGGAATATGAAATAGGCGCAATTCAGGACATGGACCCTGTCAATCTGAGAGCGGCCATATACTACTATGACGTTCAGGACTTCATTAACGACAACGGCATTACCTCACCGGGAACCGGGTTTGGAAGCAACTGCCTTTACAACATCCCCCATTTCAAGCTCTGGGGCGGTGAAATCGAGGCGAGCCTCGGCTGGACCGGTTCCAGGGGACCCTTTCCTATAATTACCAGAACTACAGCGCAGACAGCACCGGGTTCGAGGAAGACTGGTCATACTACCTTCCCGCGCTTCTGCCGCAGAATAAAGTCAAGTTCCTGGGCAACTACGAGGTCTGGAGAGGCGGGATGGCTCAATTGAGCAGCATCTTCGTGGGTGAACGGAAAACCCAGCAACCGGGCACGCAAGACCTGGACAGCTACATCACCTTTGATATCGGTTTTCAGCAGAAATTTAATTTTGGGGGCCTCAACTGGAAGGCCGAAACCTATTGCAACAACTTTACGGGCGCCAACTACGAAGAACAGGCGGGATACGAAATGCCCAAGTATGTGTGGGGATTTCTGTTGAGCGCCTGAAATCCCGTATCACGATAAAAAGGAATGTGATACTCAAAAATATAACGCCACCATCACCTTTGGTGTGAAGTAATGCTTTCATTTGTGAGGTTTGCGATGTTTTTCAGAAAATTTGCCGCCATCGGCATCCTGGCGGTTACGCTCTGCTTTTTTCCCCATTTTTCCCACGCACACACCTACCGGGTTCCGGTTCTGGTGGACACGGACATGGCTCTGGACGACATGCGGGCCATCGCCATGCTGTTGAACTCCCACATAGTGGATACTTCGCTCATTGTGGTCTCGGACGGCATTTCGTCCCCGCAAAAGGGTTTGAAAAACCTGGAAGCCCTGTTGTCATGCCTTGACCGCAACGAAATAAGCGTGGCTGTCGGTAAAAAGTCCGGCAAGCCCGGCCCCCCCTGCCGCCATCTGGCTGAAAATATCCAATGGCCTGAAAGTTGCATAGCGCCCCCCCACCGGGTCGAGGCAAGGGGTGCTCAAGCAGGTATTACAGAGGCGTTAAACGCACAAACCTCGCCAATCATCTATCTCTGCCTGGGTCCCATGACCAACCTGGCCGAGGCGATCCGGCAGGACCCCGTGATTAAATCCAAAATCTCCCGCATCATCTTTTTCGGGTCTCCCCCGGACAGCACCGACCCAGGCTGGAACACGGCCCGGGATCCCGAGGCCGCGACCCGGGTTTTTGCATCCGGCATCGATATCTATTGCATCCATCCGGCCAAAAAGGACCTTCGTCCCTTTGACCAAAACATGCTGGAAAAAATTGACGCCGTGGGATCCCCGGCGGCGCGCCTGGTATCCGCCATCCACCGTGGGGCCGCAGTTCAAAAAGCGATTGATCATCAACATCTCATGATATGGGATGAAAACACGGTGATTTACCTGGAACACCCCGAGCTTTTCAAGATGGCGCCCGCCCCCGGGCATTTACACCTCATGCAACTCAACGGTTTTGACGCCAAAGGCGTGTCCCGGGCCTATACAAAATGTCTGGGACACCCGGCGGACGCGCATTTGGATTCCCGCCATGCGGTTGTGCTGAAGATGTTCCCCCATGACCCCGGGACGTTCAAACCGGATGTGGCCCCCCATGTGAACCGGATCATCCGCAAGCACGGCGTTGAGGAGTGGAAGGCCACGGTTCTCACCCATGAGTTGCAC
This sequence comes from Deltaproteobacteria bacterium, assembly GCA_021159825.1. Taxonomy (GTDB): domain Bacteria; phylum Desulfobacterota; class DSM-4660; order Desulfatiglandales; family Desulfatiglandaceae; genus NaphS2. Next base: position 3,138 of record JAGHDR010000147.1, read on the forward strand.
CGGCACCTGGGCATATACTCCCTGATCGGCGCCAAAATGGGCGTCAGGGCCAGGGAAATCATGAGGGCACCTTTTGACACCCTGAAAGTGGTTTCCCATGCGGGGAACAAGCCACCCCTCAGTTGCATGAATGACGGTCTTCAGGTGGCCACCGGCGCCAGCCTGGGGCGCGGAACCATCAAAATTGAAAGTGAAAATCCACGGCCGGCGGCAACGTTTCTTTACCGGAATAAAAGCCTCTCCCTGACCCTGAAATCCCAATGGCAGGAAAAAATCAAGGCCGATATCAAAGCGGCTATCAAGCAATTCGGAGGATTGAATCAGGCGTATTTTGCCCACATTCGAAAACTATCCATTCAGTACTGGCTCGATTTCAACCGGGAGGAGATGTTTGATTAAAGATAGCGTCATTCAATTTGCTCTCCTTTTTCCGGTCTTGTTTCTTTTGATCCCTTGCCCGCTCCATGCCCATGGCGTTAAAGGGAGCATCGACAGGGGCGGAATCTGCATCACGGCCCGGTACGACACGGACGAGGCCATGAGTTATGCAAAAGTAACCATACGACCCCCTGAAAAAGGACTGGATTTTCAGACCGGACGAACGGACCGAAACGGCCGGTTCTGTTTTTTTCCGGATAAACCCGGAGACTGGGAAGTCATTGTAGACGACGGGATGGGGCACAGACTGAAACTTATTGTCCCCATCGACCCGAAAGGCCCGGCAATGGGAGAAAAGCCGGTCGGGCCTTCCACCGGAAATGCACTCTCGAAACCTCTAAAGGCCTTGATGGGCCTGTGCGTCATTTTCGGAATTTCAGGGTGTCTCCTCTGGTGGATGAGCAAAAAGCGCGATAAAAAAGAAGGACCACCGTAACCATAAGTTGTTATGAAGGATGCCTGAAACAGCATCCTTCAAAAAAGCTTGAAAGTAGTTTACACTTCTTTGCTTCGCGTGGTTTTTCTCGTTCCCACGCTCTGCGTGGGAACGAGCGAACATTCATCAATCAACGTGTAAACGGAGAAATGAAGGATACCGAATATCTGAAACATTTTTTTCGCCAACAACATCTGCTGGTTGTTCACGCCTTAGCTGCTTGCTTCATGCTTCTCTGGATATATCCTCAAGCAAAATGCCCAAAGCGTCGGCCACGCCTTTTCCATAAGCCGGATCGGCTTTCATGCAGTTGCCGATATGGCGGAGCTTAATTTCCTCAGGAGCATCGCCCATGGCACGAGCGGTATTGGCAAAGAGTGCGTTTTGCTGTTCAGGACTCATCGCTCGGAAAAGTAAGCCGGGCTGAGTGTAGTAATCGTCGTCATCACGATGGTTCCAATGATCGGCATCCCCGTCTATACTGAGAGGTGGTTCTGAAAATTCCGGTTGCTGTTTCCACTCACCATAGCTATTAGGCTCGTAACCGAGCGTGCTGCCGTAGTTCCCGTCAACCCGCATGGTTCCATCTCGGTGGTAACTATGAAATGGATAGCGTGAAACGTTAACTGGAATAAGGTGGTGGTTCACGCCTAGCCGATAACGCTAAGCATCTCCGTAAGAAAACTAACGCCCCTGAAGCATCTTGACC
>JAGHDR010000411.1 GCA_021159825.1 Deltaproteobacteria bacterium
ATAGAGCGGTACCTTGGCCATACAGTTCAAAAGGGGGATAATCAGGATGGTAGCCAGTCTTGATCTTTCATCGGGAATGCCCTTGGTGGACATTACGGCGGGAACCGCGCACCCTCCCACGTAGATTCCGCCCAGGATCATGGGGAGCGTAGAGGACCCGTGCAGCCCGAATCTTGAAAAAAGCCTGTCCAGAATAAACGCCATCCTGGGCATATAACCGCTGTCTTCCAGTATGGCAATGAGGCCGAACAGAATAAAGAAAATGGGGATATAGTTTAAGAGCGCGTTGATGCTGTCCACGAACCAGAGGGAAAAGGCGCGGGCCAGGGGAATCTCGATAAACCCGGGGGAAGGCGCAAGGGCTGCCGTGATGCTCCTGATCTTGGCCAGCAGGGGCCAGGTATAGCTGGTCAGATTGTAGCCTTGAACAATGGACAGGTAGTAGAGCAGGTAGAGAACGCCCACCAGAATCATGGGCCCCAGAAAACGGTTGCACACCACGCCGTCAATTTTGTCGGACAGGGGCCGCTGGTTGCCCGTTTTTGGCGTCACGCAAGCATTGCCGATGGTTTCAGCCAACTGGTACCGGGCATAGGCAATGTGCCTGGCGGGTAATTCCTCGAATTGCGACTCGAATTCTTCCCGCTTTTTTTCCGCAAATTCCATGAAAGGACCCGGCTTCAAAAGCTTTTCCTGAATATATTTCAGCGCTTCATCATCCTCTTCCATGAGTTTAACGGCCAGCCACCTGAGCGGGTAGTCCATGGCCCCCAGAGCATCGCCTGAAAGCCTGATTTCAATCTCCTTTATGAAGGGCTCCATGGGGCCGTAATCGATATGCATACCCCCGGGAGAATCCTCGGATTGAGCGACACGGGAGATGGAAGCCAGCAGCTCTTTTTTACCCCGTCCGGCTTTGATGGTTGTCTCAACCACGGGTACGCCCAAACGGCGCTCCAATTCCTCACTGTCAATCCTGATGCCCCTCCGTTCCGCCACATCCATCATATTGAGCTCGACAACCAGGGGGAGCTCCATTTCCAGCAGCTGAAGAGACAAATAGAGGTTCCTTTTCACATTGGCGGCATCCGACACATTGACCACAACCGATGGTTTTTCTTCCAGAAGAAATCCGCGCGTTACCCTCTCTTCAAGGGAATATGACGTCAGGCTATAGGTGCCCGGAAGGTCTACCACCTCCACTTTCAAGCCGTCATGACGGTAATGACCGATCATTTTTTCCACAGTGACGCCCGGATAATTGGCCACATGTTGGCTGGCCCCGGTAAGGGCGTTGAACGCCGTAGATTTCCCGCAATTGGGCTGCCCGGCGAGGGCGACCAGGGTCGAAGCCCGCTTCATGTCAGGATGACCTCCACATATCTGGCCTCATCGTGTCGCAGGCTCACAAAAAACTCCCCCAAAGATACCTCCATTGGGTCCTCAAGGGGGGCGTTACGGAGCACCTTGATTGTCGAGCCGGGATAAACGCCCATATCCAAAAGGCGTTGCCCCAATTGATCGTGAATCATCAGTTTCTTTATTCGGCATTTATTCCCCGGTTTCAGTTGGTCTAATGTCATGGGTCTTTCCTCCTCAAAACGATTTGTCGTTGCATAGAGACTTAATACGGCCTCACTTGATTGCATAACCAAAACCCGGTTCTACCTACAAACAGGCATTAGTCATCCCTAACACTATGAGCAATGACTAATTCTCATGCCAAATTTTTTTTGTCAAGCTTTTTCATCTTCCCGATTGTATTTTTTCTGTATGCGCAACTGCAATCGGCGCAATTTCCATTGCATCGGCAGGTGCGATCCTTGGGAACAACGAGAACCTTACTGCCGTCCGGCGCCATCTCAAAACCTTTTTCCCCCTTGAAAAATAGGCAATGGGCCGGCACGCCCCCCTGTTGAAACCGGCATCGAAAAGTACTGCAACCAAAGCTATGAACCTCCTGCAAATCCTTCGTATCAATAAACACCCGACTCTTGCCATCGTACTTTTCGCGCATCAAATGGATCAGCTCCCTAGCGTAACTTCCATCAAAATCCCCCTTCGGTATGAGGTGCAGGTTGCCGTTGCTCTTTTTGTGTGCCACTCGAAAATTGCTACTCATATTGATCCCTCCACAAAAACGATTTGTTTGCTGCTGGCCTTTTCCCGAATCGATCAGGTTTTCGTGGCAAACTTTGACCCCGCCCGGACGCGCTCACAACCCGTTAATCTATCGGCAATGATTCGATCAATCTCCTTGCTGACAGCGTTATCAGCCGTCAGTCGTGAACCGATATTAATGGTTCCAAAGCCTTTTTTTCTGAATTCGGCACGTCTTTTGGCCGACCAAAATTCCGAGAACGGTGCTTTGCCTGAATATCCTTTCATTTGCTTCCCTCCCGATTCTGTAAAACCTTCAGTTGTCCGACACATAAACGCCCCCTTTCCCCGATACGGCCTGCGCAATGGCGCTCAAACTGGAACTGGCCAGCAAACGGACCGGCTTCTTGTGCTTTTTCCCCAGACTTTTGACCAGAGCGCAGGCCGCATGGCTGTTGCAGGTGACCGGGCAGAGCACCATGTCCGCGCGTTTAAGCCGGCTTTCAAAATCTTTCGCGCCTTTTTGCATATAGCCGTCATGGTATTCAAATATGCCGTTGCTTCCTTCAATCACCTGACGATAGAGAGATTTCATCTTTGTCAGTCCGCCAACCATCAGAACACGCCTTTGGCAGAGGTCGTATGAAGGGCAAGTCTCGTCGCACCGGTTAATCCGGAAAGCCTCTTTGATGAGCCGTTCCGCTTCCCCTTGAAGGGATGCGCCTGCTTCCCTCTGTTCCGCGAGTGCTCCGGAAAGCCGGCGGTTTTGCGCTTCGAGATCCGCTAACAGCGTATCCCGTTGTTCCATTTTTTCCGACAGATGTTCCAAATCCGCAGTCAGGCACTCGTTTTCCCCTTCAAGATCTAACGTTGCCCGTACCGATTTCAGTTCTGAAAGCGCCCGTGCCAACCGAGCCGTCTCTTTCTCGGAACCGGCCAACCGAGTGCGCAACACATCAATGCTTTTTTGAAGTTTTACATTCTCTTTTTGCAGGGTTTTCCTGGCCCGAGAAGCATCTCGGGACTTTACAGCCATTTTGGTGGCCTCTTCCCGGTGAAACATTAACTGCTGCTTAAAACGGGCGCTCTCTTCCACGTTCCCGTGCATAGACATGTGGACAGCGCCAAAGATCTCGCCCCTGGATTTGCCCGACAGATCGGATCTTATAGCCGCGGCCCAAAAAGCGCCCGCAAAATTTCCAGCATAAAAACAGGATGCCCAGTGCCCCATGAACACCTTTTCATTCATGTCCTTCAGGGACGCCGTCTCCCCATTGAACTTACGATTGAGCAGCCGGTCAACCTGCCTGGACACCCGGTTTTCAGTTTCCGAACTGCCCACCAGTATCTCGTGGATTTCAAAAGAGCTTTTCCGTTTAGAAGAAATCCCCGCTTTTTTGAGCACCTGCTTCTGCTCGGAAAAGGTAAGGCAAATCCCCACCGCCGGACATTTGAAAAATGGGTCGATTTCCCAGAACCTCAGCGTAGGCGGGCGCTGGGGCGTAGAATGGTTTTCAAACAGATTGAGACCCATTTCCCTTTGTGTGATTTGCGGTTTTGCAACCCCCCCTTTTTCCATAAACAGACCCCTCCTTTTTCAGCTACCCATTCAATGGCGGCTATGTGGTTTTTGGCCAAAAAAAAGGCGCAATTCCATGGTGTTCCCCATGACGTCGCACCTTCACTACCTCTGCGCCCGTAAAAAGGCCGAAGGCCGTAAGATATCACTTTTGTTTCTATTTCAACGTCAGTGAGCTTTTTTCGCAGGGCTTCAAGCCGTTTGGATTTAAATGCCTTCCTGCTTTCCTCCAACACATCAATGGCATCCCTAATGGCATCCTTCAATACCCCTTCTCCGGATTGAGGGACGCAAAAACGCACAGGGGTTTCCGTTTGAAACCCGTCCGCCTGCCGCGCCACGATGGAAGCCATGAGAAAGCGATGGGAATCAATCATTTCATGCAGTTCCCGTACGCTTCGATCAACCGCTGCCATGGGCGGCCCTGTTGCTTGAATTCATTTGTTCTATTTTCCTAGTAGAGTTTTATTATTCTAACTTAAAGTCCAAAAAAAATGCCAATACCTCAACGGCAAGGCTTGCTTGGCCGATAATCCGGAGCTGTGTTCCGATCCGCGATCCGAAAACCCTATGAGCAATTTTGTAAACTCTCCGCTTGTGAAAGATGCTCCTGTTTCAGGGATACCGTCCGTTTCATAAACTCGCAGGAAAATTGTTCGGATTGTCTAACACACTTGTCCGGACTCCACGGTTCACGCCGATATTCCTCGAAACGCTCGAGCCAATCCTCACCGACCCGGGGGCAAGCCTGAATAAACGCCATAAAGTCCGTCATACTATCGAGCGTTCCAATACTGAGGGCGTGTTCCATTTTGCAAGCCTCTTTATCGGCGGTATTCAAATTAATATTCAGAACATCGGTCAAAAACCTGCGCAAAATCACATGTTTTCGATGCACTTCACCGCCCACTTCCGAACCCTTATCGGTCAGCTCCACGTACTCGTATTTCTCGTAGTGAACGAGCTTCCGCTTGCTCAACGTCTTGAGCATACTGGTCACCGTAGGCATCTTGACGTTCAGCCGTTTGGCGATATCTTTAACCCGGACCACTTTCTTTTCTTTATCCAGATTGAAAATAGCTTCCTGATAATCTTCCATGACGGAGGTCAGGGGCTTTTCCGCCAATATGTTTGTTTTTGCGTTAACCATAATTGCACCCGGAGTTAGACACCCCTAATACATTTAGTAACCACCTAACATTCAGGATGATTAAATGTCAAGCTTTTTTTCCGAAACCCGGCAACCATTTTCCTTCAAAACTGTATTTTTGCGTTGAATCGTGATCTACCCATTAAAATTTGGGTATGAAGGCGCTTTTCCAAAGATGTGGGAAAACGCAGTTTATAAGAGATAATCTCCAGACCGAAAACGCTACGGTCCGGAGAAATACCGTCATTGCCAACTGACCGGTTTGTTTAGGTTTCGGCAGTTCCGTCCAGTTCCACCATGCGTTTCCGGATGTTGTCAAGGGACGTTGTCATTGAATCCACCTGAGCCTTCAGCATGCTGAGTTCATCCGCCGGGTTCATAGGGTAAGCCGCATCATACCGGGGGGCGTTCCCCCATGCAGGGTAACCGCCGGCCCTGCCAAACCCTCTGCTGCCGTATCCCCGGCCTCTGCCGAATCCGGCGCCGAAACCCCTACCAAAGCCATATCCACGACCAAATCCCTGCCCACCATAAACCGGCTGAGCCGCCGCACCAGGGGCTGCACAATAGCCGCGCCCGCCGCCGGTCATGGATCCTGCCCCCATGGGTCCTGTTCCATCAAATCCAGGCATATATAC
>JAGHDR010000005.1 GCA_021159825.1 Deltaproteobacteria bacterium
TGCTTCAGTCAGGGGGTAAAATCAGCTACCTGTGCCGAAAAAACCAGAAGGAACTGCTGGTGAGCATTCCTCCCGGCATGAGGACCGGGCAGAAGATTCGATTGAAGGGAATGGGCGAGCCGGGAAAGGGGGGCGCTGAATCGGGTGATCTTTATGTTGAGGTGCAGACGCGAAATCCGCTGTTCCAAAAAATCAGCAAATCAGCTAAAGGAATTCTCTCTTCCTTGAAAAAACTGGGAAACAATTAAACGTCATATCTTTTTTACACCAAAGCGCTCTACGCCCCCTTACCTCAATGGCTCAGGAGAGGTAGGGTCCCCATTGTTCGGCGGTTTGTCGGATATAACCTGCCGGTACGCTTTCCATAATCCGATTATGGCCCGGAAGAAGGATGTTCACCTCTAAATCCGCCAGCATCGTAAGAGAATTTCTGAGCTGCGGGCCGCTGGCCCCGTGAAGGTCAAATCGGCCGATGGCATGATCTGCGTATACCGTATCCCCGGGGATCAGGATTTTGTTCTGAGGATGATAAAGGGCGATGCTGCCGGGGGAATGACCCGGGATGTGCAGTACCTCCCATGTTATGCCACCGATTTCAAGTGTCTCTCCACCCGTCAGTTTTCGGTCAACGGGAAAGCAGAAATCACCCGGTTTGATGTTGTATTGGGCCTGGCACATGCTTTCAAACATGTCCATACCGTAAGCAATCTTTTCGTCCCCATTCTCCAGAGGATCTGCTTCGTTTTCGTGAATCCACAGGGCCGCATGCGGTATGGCCTCCCGAAGTTCGCCCAGGCACCCAATATGATCCAGGTGGGTGTGGGTCATGATGATCCGTTTAATGTTTGAAAGAGATACGCCTGATTCCCGGATGGATTCGATTTTGTAGCGGCCCTTTCCCATCAGGCCTGCATCAATCAGGCTCATATCGTCGGAATCGGGGTTCCCAATCAAGTATGCGTGGGAATCCGGGATCATTTCATCCTGCCCCGGTATAAAAAAAATACCCTCTGCAATTTGTTTCATAATGGTTCTCCTTATCAAAATTTTATCTTTCACACTGTTACGGCTCAATCTTAACAATAACATTATCAAACTCTACAGCTTGATTTTTATCAATACGAAACCCTACCCTGTTTCCGGAAAAAGGTTCAAATGCTGATTTGTATACCCTTGCGCCATTGATGTAACAGTATAGGGTATTGCCTCTTTTTTCTACGCTTAATCTGTTTAGTCTGTTTTTTTTGTTGATTTTACCGCTTTTCTTCCATCCACTGATATCAACAAATTTTCCGTTAACGGTTTTGCTGAGCCTAAAATATCCATTGGCAGAGATTCGAAAATGATTGCTGTCGTTCCCCTGTTTACCCCATATGATGCCAAAGCTATTATTTGTTATTCCTGATATGTGTTTTGCCGTAGTGTCAATTCATCCAGATCAGGATCCTTGATCTTTCCGTATTGGGGGGTCTGGTCTTTCCTGTAAGAGAGCACCTTCTTGTGAAGGTACATGCCCATTTCCGTGCCGGTGATATAGCCGTCGTTGTCAAGGTCCCCGTCCCCCTGCAGCGCGCGGATGAATGAAGGGGTGAATATGCTGCCGGCAGGGACCTCTTCCCCGGCGCTCCCCGCCGAAATGAATTGGCGCACCGGGCGTGAGGTGACGTCTGAAATGTTGGGTGGAATCCGGGGCAATGCTTTTGCCTTGAAAACCGTACCCGAAAAACAGCTGCCAAATAAAAACAAGGCATGTTTTGCCTCTATTTCCCGAGACCAGGTAAGAATCTGGTTCATCCCGATGGCCTTCCGAGCAAAGCCTTTTTCGTCATATCTGGGATCGGGCGCATCGGTAGGTACCAGGTACCCTTTCTTTCCCTGTTTTCGTGTATGCCCATGCCCTGAGAAAAAGAAAAGAAGGCGGTTGCCCACATCCAAACCGTAGGTGTCAATGAAATCTTCAAAGGCCGCATTCAATTCATCACTGGCCGGGTTCATTACCTTTACCACATGGAAACCCTGTTTCTTCAAGGCTGCATCAACTTTATTCATTTCATAGGGCACACTCTCCAGTTTCAGCCACCCGGCGGTATAATCACTGATGCCTATAATCAGGGCATGGCTCCCCTTATAAAGCCCACTTTTTGCCCGGACGCATCCTTGACAACCTTGATGCCTTTGGTCTGAGAGGCTGACGAAAGAAAAGGATGAAACCCGATCAAAATTAAAATGAGCCCGAAAATCGTTACTTTTTTCATGGTGGTTCTCTTTTTGATAACAGCCTTGGGCATAGACAGTTTTTGTCAACAGACACCGGAAAAACTATGCCAGGTTCTTCCAAATACCTGTATCATGTTCAGGAAAATTTCGCAAAACCGGCATATCATCGCAAAACCGCCAGACTTTCAGGGGTCCGGTGAAGCGTTTGGTTCGGTGGTAATTTCAGGAACCCTGTATTCAATTTTGCCATTTGTCCATACTGGGAGCTTATAATTATTTCGTCTTGCATGCTCGGCAACTTTTGCCGCTGCCCTCTTTAATGCCTTCAAAGCAATCATTGCATGTTTGTTCTGATTTTCCATCTTATTACTCCGATTGATCAAGGAGAACAGGGGTATCTCCGGATGTGTCAAAGATCGCCCATGAATCAACCAAGGGCCTATATAATAAATTGAAATTGTCCAAGCTCCTTACAAAACGTCGCCGTATATCTTTTTCAGGGACGTCATGGCCCCCTTTGGAGACTCGAAGTTTTACACGTGCCATTGCGAATTCAACTGACGGAAGCTTGAAGAAATAAAGAATGATTTCATATCCTTGTTCCTTCCATTCGATTATCTTCTTGATATATCCTTTTCCACTAAGCGTGGTTTCAAAGGCAAATGATTCATTTTTTCTCACACATTCTCTGATAAGCTCAATCATCAGCCGGCCAGCTTCTATGGCCATTTTTCCGGGCTGAAAAGGTGATAGGCCATAGGCGATGAGATCTGCATTTACAAAATTGAGGCATTCTGCCTCGATGGGAAGAAACTCATCTGCAAAGGTTGTTTTCCCTGCACCGTTAGGCCCGGCAAGAATGTAACATTTCTTGTTCAAAAGCTAATCTCCCTATACTCTTTCTTGTCGACGTGTTTGACTCCCTAACTCTTCTATGTAGGATTGAAGTTCTTTCGTAAAATGAAACCATTCTTTTTCGAACAGAAGGTGTTTGAACTTTTCATGCAGTTCTTTTTCATCATTTGCACCGCCCGGGATTTTTGCAATGAGCTTTAATTCAGTTGGAGAACCAGTGGAGAGTTGTTTTACTCGGTCTTCAGGATTAACAGAGAAGCCAATTTTTACGCGGCTTAACCCGACTGTTTCAATGTATACATGGCAGTCAGGTTCTTTGCAGGAGTCTAATAAATTAATGAATGCACCGGTCTGTCCTTTATGAAAGCCCAGACAGATTTCCCATTTTGACCCACATTCACCCGATATTGGAATTACGAGTAAATCACCTCGCCCAGGCCACCCCGCTTCATAATTATCGTTGCCAGTCTTTATGACTGGAGCACCAAAATGTTGATATTCAGAACCGCATTCCGGACATTTGATCGATTCTGTCAGTCCATCATGCCAATATGAATAATCACCATGCATGATTTTTTTTATTGGGAGTTTGGTAGACATGCATCTCCTCTGGATGGAACCGAACGAAAAAATCGGCCGGAGCGTAGCGATCGGCTGGATTGTCTGGTTCAACTCTTCATTTCCCTACTTCTTGCAAGTCCCGTCAAGGACTTTCGCCTTTTTGGGGCGTTGGGCGGCGGATTCAATCAATTGAGCTATTTTCCACTGAGCATAGAGCAGTGAGAAGCCAATGATAGGCAACAGGATATCGATCCACAGAATGGCACCTGCGTTTCCCGGAGCCATATTGTGTGTTTTAGAAATTTGGTAAATATGACCTCCAGCGGTGCCTCACAGAAAGAAGGCAGGAGGGATAAATGTGGCTAAGCGGAAGGTTAGGTTTTTTCTGAAAGCGATAAGTCCTGCCACGCCCATGCCAAGGCTGGCAAACCCCACTTCCAGTTGAAAGGGGCTATTTGCCCACCCAATGAATTTAGCCGTGTACTCGGCAAACACCACATGCATCAGGAAGTTGTTCAGATACCCGATCCCGATGCTGAACAGGAAAAAATAGGCGACAAAGGCTTCGACAATGACCGACTTACTTCGCGGTCTTTTCTTGAAAAGAAGGGAAACAAGCGAACCGATCAGTCCTGTGACGAGAAGGGAAACTGAGGGATTCGACAAAATAAGTTTAATCAATGAAGCGATCATGTTTTTGTCCTCCTTTCTTTAGTTGAACGATTTAGTCAAGCGGTATGGGAGCAGTCGGAGTTTCTGACAGATCTCGCAAAATAAGAGTTTCGCTCCTTCATGTTGACGAAAACGAGTCTTTAGAGCGCTATAATCTGCCAAAATCTCGTCCTTGATCTTCGATTAGTAAGTTTATAGTATAGGAATTTCCGTTTTATGCCTAATAAATTCGGCATGATAGGATATGAGTGATTTTTTTTGAACGTCGAACATCGAATGATGAAATCGCTTCGTTCTGTCTGTTTATAAATTGGCGTAATCCCTTATTCAAAATTCGATGTTGAACGTTCGATGTTCGATGTTCATCTTTTAAGTCCGCCCGAAGGGCGCTAAGTTCAAAATGACTTTGTCAGAAACTCCGAATGCACCCATCACACTCCCCATTCTCATTTTATTAAAACA
>JAGHDR010000201.1 GCA_021159825.1 Deltaproteobacteria bacterium
ATCCTGTTGTCCAATCAAAACCCGAGTCTGTTTCAGCCCGCAGCGGTTCAGCACAGTTCTGGCTGCGTGAAGGGCTTTGGCCGGGTCATTGTTGGTTTCGCTCAAGTGTGCCAAAACCACCCATTTAAGGTTATCATGGGAAACGGTTTCAAGGAGCTCGCCGGCCTGTTCATTCGAAAGATGCCCTTCGCTGCTATTGATCCTTTGCTTCAAAAACCATGGGTAAGGCCCTTCACTGAGCATGGTGGGATCATAATTGAATTCCAGGATCAAGGCGGTACAGGCTTTTAATCGATCTTCCGCCAGCCGCGTGGTTCGCCCCATATCCGTGATCAAACCGATCCTCACACCGTTACTGGATATCACCAGTCCCATGGGATCCGCCGCATCATGGCATTTCGTGAAGGTTTCCACCGAGAGGTTTTTAATTTTCAGGGTTTCCCCGGTTTGAATGGGAACCACGGCAGGCAGTTTTCCAAGGGCCTTTTCACCGCTTTTGAGCGTCTGGGAATTGAGGTAGACCGGCAATTTGAATCGCCGTGCCAGAACCCCCACCCCTTTGATATGATCCGAATGCTCATGGGTCACGACAATGGCATCGAGACGTTGGGCCTTAACCCCCACAGCCCCAAGACGCCTTTCGATCTCTATGCCACTCAAACCCGCATCCACCAGGATCCGGGTATCGCCGGTTTCAAAATAGCAGCTATTCCCGCGACTTCCGGAAGAAAGGATGGAGAATTTCATGGTTTCTTTTACTGAACCCCACTGTGACCGAAACCTCCCTTTCCTCTTTTCGTCGCATCCAGCGTTGCGACATGCTGAAGGTCGGCCCGATAGACCTTTGACAACACCATCTGGGCAATGCGGTCTCCCATCCTGACCACAAAGGGCGCTTCCCCCCAGTTGATCAGGATAATGCCGATCTCACCTCTGTAATCGGAATCGATGGTACCGGGACTATTGACCATGCCGATGCCATGATTGAGTGCCAAACCGCTTCGAGGGCGAATCTGCACCTCATAGCCCGGCGGTATGGATAGGGCCAGACCGGTGGGAATTAATTTTATCCGACCCGCATTAACGGTAACGGGCGCTTCAACACAAGCCCGAATATCCATCCCGGAAGCCCCTTCCGAAGCATAACCGGGAAGCGGAAAGCCCTGCTCAATTAAAACGGGGTTACAGATTTTTATCTTTATGGGGATGGAATCCAACAAAACCTCTTGATTTGTCCGGCGAAGCGCCGGCGCAGAACTCCTGGCGAAGTCGGAAGGATTAATGCCCATTCCCGGATATAGCGAGGCATCCCAGGTCGACATCTTCTTCCGTTATGGGGCCGAGTGCGGCGAACGCAATCTTATCGTGCCCAAAAATCTTGTTTGCCATTTCCACCACATCGTCAACACTCACCCGCTCTACGCTCTCCACCACCTCTTCATAGTCCACGTATCTTTCAAAAATAAACTCGTTTTTGGCCGCCCGCATCATTCGGCTGTCCGAACTCTCGGACGTCAGATACATCCCGCCGATCACATTTTCTTTGGCAGCGGCAAGATCACTTTTGCTCAATTGTCCGCAGCTGAGTTTTCTAATCTCATTTTTGGTAATTTCAAGGGTCGAATTCATGTTCCGTGGATCTGTGGCCGCATAAACGCCGAAAAGACCGGAGTCGGCATAGGGTGAAAAAAAAGAATACACGGAATAGGCCAGCCCCCGATTCTCCCTGATTTCCTGAAATAGCCTGGAACTCATGTTGCCCCCTAAAATAGTATTAAAAAGAGCGCAGGCAAAACGCGATTCATCCACATGGGACGGCGCATCGCTACCCAGGAAAAGATGGACTTGTTCAAGCGGTTTCGTCGTCACCAGCACCCCACCGCTGGTCAAAGGAAGGCTTCTTTGGGGATTATCTCCCGAAAAATTGTTGTCCGTTTCAAAAATCGGCCTGAAATACTCAACCATTTGTTCATGATCCACATTGCCGGCGGCTACCACAAGGACCCGCTCCGGAATATAATACTTCCTGATATATTCACGGATCATTCCCGGGTCCATCCGGGCAACCGTTTCAGCACTTCCCAGAACCGAACGACCGATGGGGTGGTCAGGCCAGAAAAGGCCTTGGAAGAGCAAATTAAGGTAGTCGTCGGGGGTGTCTTCCACCATACTGATCTCCTGGAAGATCACCTCCCGTTCGCGCTCCATGTCCTCGGGCTGGAAGGTGGGATAAACAAAAATATCAGATAGAATATCCGCCAGAATCGGAAAATTCCGGTCCAGGACCCTTCCGTAAAAACAAGTGGTCTCTTTTCCGGTAAAGGCGTTCGAAAGACCGCCGATGGCATCGAGGTCTTTTGCGATCTGAAAGGCACTTCGGTTCCGGGTCCCCTTGAAGCTCATATGTTCAATAAAATGGGAAACCCCGTTTTCCAGCGGCGACTCGTCCCGGCTGCCGGTATTGACCCATATACCCAGTGAAACTGAACGAACATGCGGCAACCGTTCCGAGACGATCCTGACCCCGTTTTCCAATACAGTCTTACGATTCATCCGGGGTTTCTCCCAGAGCCGCTTTTCGGGAAAGACGAATTCTGCCATCCTTTCCCACTTCCAGGACTTTCACCAGCACCTCATCGCCTTCGTTGAGCACATCGGTCACCTTATTCACCCGCTCAGGCGCAAGTTGTGATATATGAACCAGCCCGTCAGTCCCCGGAAATATTTCCACAAAAGCGCCAAAGTCCATAATTTTGACCACTTTTCCCTGATACAGTTTTCCGACTTCGGCTTCCTGTACGATTTCCTTGATCATTTTCAGA
>JAGHDR010000302.1 GCA_021159825.1 Deltaproteobacteria bacterium
GATACGGACCGGATTAGGCCCAGGAATTCTCAGGATTTTGAACGATCTCATCGCCCGTTTGTCATTGGATGGACCGGGACCAGCAGTAACTACCCTGCCCTTTATCAAATAGAAAAGGTCTTGGAAGAATTTCTAAAAAACCATGCGGCTGAATTATGGGTGATGGCTGATCAGCCGCCCAGGTTTTCCGAACTCAGATCAGACAGGGTTCGTTACGTCAAGTGGAACCCGAATCGGGAGATTACTATCTTAGGGCGAATGGATGTGGGCTTGATGCCACTTCCCTCCGATCCTTGGAGTTTAGGTAAATGCAGCTTCAAGATGCTTCAATACATGGCGGCGGGTTTGCCTGTTGTGGTATCCCCCGTAGGGATGAATGTTGAAGTTCTGGCTATGGGGAATATTGGGTTTTCAGCCGTGACCCATGACGATTGGTATGGGGCGTTGAGTTGCCTTTATGATGATTCCGAACTTGCTTATGCTTATGGCGTTAGTGGAAGATTGATCGTTGAAAAGCACTTCAGCCTGGGTGTTATTTCAAGGATTCTTGCGGGTATTTTTAAAGAACTTTCATAGATTGGCGACTAGGGTCTGTTATGAAACCAACAATTCTTTTTGTGATCGGCTCATTAGAGATCGGAGGGGCGGAGAAACAAATGCAGCTGCTTGTGGGACAGTTGCACGGTCGCAGACATTGTTGCCATGTGTATTCACTACAAAGCGGCGGGCCGTTAAAGAAATGGTTTGAAGACCTGGGTGTAGCGGTTTTTTCAGGGGGGCTGAAAAAGGACGATATTGCAAAAGCGCCCTGGAAAGTTGTTCTGGCGGAGTGGCGCCTCTTGTGCCTTGTCCATGAGCTGAACCCTTCTGTCGTACACTGCTTTCTCCCCTTGATAACCTTTATGGGATCCCTTGCGGGTCGCATCGCCCGTGTGCCCCTGGTGGTGACAAGCCGTCGTGCTCTGGGAACCCATCAGAGACGTCATCCTGTTTTAAGGCCCCTGGACCATGTTGCAGCTCGGTTGAGCCACCGGATTACGGTCAATTCCCAGGCTGTTTGGGATGATATGGTCAGGTGCGAAAATGTGGATGTGTCCAAGCTGCTGCTTATCTACAACGGCGTGGATACGAGGCCTTTTAGGGCGACATTGTTTTGTGTAAAAGATGTTCGACAAGACCTGGACCTCAAAAAAACGACGAAGCTCATGATCGTCATTGCAAATCTGATTCCCTATAAAGGGCATTCGGATTTACTCCGGGCGGCAAAGGAGGTTGTGGAACGGTTTCCGGATACCGTTTTTTTGCTTGTTGGAGAAGATCGTGGAATTCAATGGGAGCTTGAACAGGACGTCGCGAATCTCGGCATAGGGCAATCCGTAAGGTTTTTAGGAAGGCGGGATGATGTTCCAGCGTTGCTTAAAGCAAGTGACATCTCCATTCTGCCGTCCCATGAGGAAGGCTTCTCAAATGTCATCCTGGAATCCATGGCAGCAGGCCTGCCGGTGGTTGCCACCGATGTGGGAGGAAACAGGGAGGCAGTTCTGGATGGGATTACGGGATGGGTTATTCCACCTGAGGATCCAAGGGCTTTGGCCGCGAAGATTATCGATTTATTGAAAGATCCGAACAGAGCTGAAGAATGGGGTAGGCGCGGCAGGGAAAGGGCAAATCAAATGTTTACGGTGAAGAAAATGGTTGCGGCCCACTTGGACCTGTACGGAAGCATCGATTTGTCGTAAAAATATCCAAACAAACTCTATTCAGGGGAATTTGCATGTGCGGTATTGTCGGTTTTATGGCAAACACAAATTTTGATCGTTTGCGAAATTCGCTTCCTGAAGCCACCTCGAAACTTGTCCACCGAGGCCCGAATGATTCGGGTCTTTTTTTTGATGAAAATCACGGCTTGGGGCTGGGACATCGAAGATTGTCGGTGATCGACCTTTCGGACGCCGGACGTCAGCCCATGGCGAGCCAAGATGGCCGGTTTCAAATCGTCTATAATGGCGAGGTGTATAATTTCAAGGAAATCCGAAAGACTCTCGAAGATCTCGGACATGTCTTTAGAACGGATACCGACACCGAGGTGATTCTCAATGCCTACCGGCAATGGGGCATCGATTGCCTGAAACGATTTGCGGGCATGTTTTCCCTTGGCTTGTGGGATGAAACAAAGGAATGCCTTTTCCTGGCCAGGGATCGCCTGGGAATCAAACCCCTTTTCTATTATCATACGCCGGGGTCCCTGTTTTTTGCATCGGAACTGAAAGCCCTTATGGGGCTTTCAACGTTTCCCCGGGATCTGGACCATGATGCGATCCCCCTCTTTTTGCATTACCAGTATATCCCCGCTCCCCGGACGATCTTTAAAAATACCTTCAAGCTTTTACCCGGCCATTTTGCCCGGTTTCGTAAAGGCAGTCTGGAAGTAAAATCCTACTGGACCCTTCCCGAACGTTCAGCGAATGCCCCAATACCCCTGCAACGGGAAGAAGATGCCTTGGAAGAACTGGATCGCCTGCTGACGATTGCGGTGTCCGACCGGTTGATCAGCGATGTGCCACTGGGGGGGCTTTTAAGCGGGGGAATCGATTCGTCCATTGTGGCGGCACTGATGCAAAAGGCGAGCAATGCCCCCGTAAAAACTTTCAGCATCGGGTTTAATGAACCCGGATTTAATGAAGCGCCCTGGGCCGCCAAAGTGGCAGAGCACCTGAAAACGGATCATACCGCATTTTATGTGACGGCCAAGGACGCTTTAGCGGTCATCCCTCGCCTGCCGGAGATCTATGATGAACCTTTTGCCGATTCATCCGCAGTGCCTACGTTCTGGTTTCCAAACTGGCCCGTTCTCGCGTGACAGTAGCCCTCTCAGGGGATGGCGGGGATGAGCAGTTTGCAGGGTATGTGCGCTACTGGAGCACCCGGGCCATGGCCGGGGCATTTCAGCGGTTGCCGGAATGGTTCAGGAATTCCATGGGATGTGCTCTGGAAAGAATTCCTGTTTCCTGGGTCGAAAAGTGCTATATGCCGTGGCGAAGTTTTCTTCCCCAGCAGTTCAATGTGGCCAATTTCCCTGACAAATGGAAAAAGCTGGTGGAACTCTTTCAAGGGGGGGATATTCAGTCTCTTTACCGGATGGCCATCCATCTCTGGCCAAAAGAAATGTTGTCGGAGCTCCTTCATGGGGAACTCGTGTCGAGTCAATATGAAGAAATTTTCCGGGAGACGGAAGGTTGGCCCGTCCTTTCGCGGCTCATGCGGGTGGACCAGAAAACTTACCTTCCTGATGCCATGTTGACTAAGGTGGATCGGGCCAGCATGGCCGTAAGCCTGGAAGTTCGTGTACCGCTCCTGGACCATCGGGTGGTGGAATTCACATCTTGTCTGCCGGATCACCTGAAATACCAAAGGGGCAAGGGGAAATATTTGCTCAGAAGACTTCTGTCCCGTTATGTGCCGGAGGCACTCTTTGAAAGACCCAAGATGGGGTTTGGCGTGCCCATTGAAAAATGGTTTCGGGGCGAGCTGAAAGAAATGGTTTCGGATTACCTGTCGGCGAGTCGATTAAAAAGGGAAGGGCTTTTTGATTCGGTATGCGTTGAGACTCAGCTTAGAGAGCATTTTTCCGACAGCGCCAACCATTGCTATCGGCTGTGGGCGCTTCTCATGTGGGAGATGTGGCGGGAAAGGTGGCTTGACTGATTCGCTTTATTCGGGCTCTTTTGTCAGGCGGCACATAAAGCTTCGACTGGAGGGGGTGCCGGTAACAGGGTCTCGTTTGTCGTCGTCGGTGAGATTGTTCAAACTGAAATCCAGATCCTGATTGCCCCAGCCCCACCCGATGCGGGCCGAACCGGGATGAACCACTTTAGAGATCCTGACGTTCATAAGAACGCTTCCCTTTGGCGTTTCAACCTTTACCCTGGTTCCTTCGTTGATCCTCTGCTCACGAGCATCTTCTGGATGAATATCGATGAAACACCCCCGTTCACGTTTTAAGAGGGACGGAATGTTCTTAAACTGAGAATGGGTAAAGTTCCGGGTTCGGGCGCCGCTGATGCCCACCACCCAAGGAACATCAGCCCAATGCCGATTTTGAACTGCTGAACAAAGAAGTTGACAAGATCATATGGACCTTTGCCAACCTGTTTCCCGGCTGCCTGATTAAATCCATTGACAGTATCCGTGCCAAGAAAAAATTCTTCTGGGATTACTCCAAGAACCACAACCGGCACTGGCTGGCGGCCAATATGGGCGGAGAAGCTTTCCTGGGCTACGGTGCCTTCAATACCAAGCGGATCACGGGTCAGGATACCATCAATTTCCTCAACTTCCGACAGGATATTGCGGAATGCAAAACCTGGGATATGGACATGTTTGCCAATGCCATGGGGACACCCAAAGAGTAGTTTTTCCGTAAGAACACGAATCATGAACGGCAGGCGGGTCCATGAACAGGCTTGTTTGTCGTTTTTTTATTATTGATTAAGGAGCGTTTACGATGGCATACAATCACATTGAAGTTAAGCTTGAAAATGGTCTGGGAACCATCACTTTGAACAGGCCCCCGGTCAATGTTCTGAACATCGCCATGATGGCGGAAATTAACGAAGTACTTGCGTCATGGCAGGGAGAAAAGGATCTGAAGGTGGTGCTTTTTGACGCTAAAGGAAAATGCTTTTCCGCAGGCGTGGATGTGGGGGAACACATGGGCGATATGGCACCGAAAATGATAGAAGCCTTTCACCGCATGTTCCGACTCATGGATCTCTTGGGTATTCCAACCGTGGCATCCGTATACGGGTCGTGCCTGGGGGGTGGATGCGAAGTGGCCGTTTTCTGCGACCTGGTCATCTCCTCGGAAGATGCCAAGTATGGCCAGCCGGAAGTCCAGGTGGGCGTATTTCCCCCCATAGCCGCTCAGATTATGCCCCGCATCATTGGTCGAAAGGCTGCCATGGATCTGATTCTGTCGGGAAGAATTATCTCCGCTGAAGAGGCCTTGGGTATGGGGTTGATCAACAAGATTGTTGCTAAAGACGACTTGAATTCCGCCACGCAGGATTTCCTTAAACCCTATCTCAAGTTGAGTGCTGAAGTTCTGAGAAAAACAAAAAAGGCTATTACGGCAGGCTTGATGGACGATTTCGAACCGTCACTCAAGGTGATTGAAGATATCTACTTAAACGAGCTCATGCCCACAGCGGATGCTCAGGAAGGGCTGAATGCCTTCATGGAAAAACGAAAACCGATCTGGAAAAACCGCATAAGTCTAAATGTTGTGGGGTTTTCAAAAATCTGCATGTAACCTATTGAAAATCAACGTTTAATGGCTTTTGCATGAAAATGATAAAATCCC
>JAGHDR010000173.1 GCA_021159825.1 Deltaproteobacteria bacterium
CCGCCAGGGGGATACTGAAGAATGGGGGTATGCCGTTATGGTGGGCGACTTTCAGCCCAGAGAAAAATTTGTGTATTTCGTGTATTTCAAAAATGGCAGGGTGGTTCGGACCGGGGGGGATATCAACAAGCTTGCAACCCTCTCCTGGTACAAATAATAAGGGTTCCTGCCGGGGTTTCCAGGGAAGAATTTAATCAGAGAATTGAATGGGAGGTATTGTCATGAAAAAGCGTTTTTTTGCCATTGTTCCGGCCTTTGCAATGTTGCTGGGCTTGGGGTTTAGCCCGTTGGTCCTGGGCGATGAAACCATCAATGAAGAAGTTTCGGTATCACCTGGAAAACCCCCTTCATTTCCCCAGCAGGAGCGGATTGCCAATCTGGCGGTCAAAGCCTTGAAGCACATTGCCAAGGCGCGCGGTTTCATTCACACCCAAAACTTTGCCGATGCCAGAGGGGAACTGGCCAAAAGCCAGAAGCTCATGGAAATGATTCGGGCATCTCTTCCCACCACCCGCATCAAAGACCATATCTGGGTGGCGAAAAAACATCTCTCTTACGAAGATTCGGAAGAGGTCATTCCCGATCTGGTTCCCATCTACGTTTCACTCGATGAAATCCAGAGTTTTGTCAGTGTGGATAAGACCCGGAAGCACCTGGATGAGGCGAAAAAAGCGCTGAAAGCGGATGACAAAAAGAAGGGTACAGAGGCCCTGACGCTGGCCGGTGAGTCCCTGGTCTATGTTGAAATCGATCTGCCCTTGCGATACACGGAACGGAAAGTGGCGAACGCCCTGCTCCTGATGACGGAGGGAAAGGGTAAAGAGGCCGATCAGCTATTGAAAGAGGCTGAAGACGGGGTTCAGGTGATTTCCATTTCCTCCTATGGTCCCATGGTGCTGGCCCAGGAAAGCCTCTGGCAGGCAACCAAGGATTATGCCAAGGGTCGATACGAGGCCGCTAAAAGATCCCTTGCCGATGCCAAAGTGTTTTTGAAAATGGCGGCCAAACAGGCGGATGAAAAAACCAAAAAAGCCCTCGCCAAATTGAGCCGGAAAATCGACGAGCTGGAAGAAAAGATGGCGGAAAGCGGCAGTGATTTCAGCAAAGAAATTAAGGGGCTGTGGAATAAAACCAAGGATGTCTACCACGAGACCGTGGAAAAATTCAAATAGTAGAGACACGATGCATCGTGCTCCACTGGATGGGGGCAAGCGGTTCGCCAGGAACCCCTTGCCCTTTTTTGTTTCACTATTTGGAGTTGTATGGTCAGAAAAGATAAATCACGATATGTTTGCCGGAACTGTGGCTATGAAACCCTGAAATGGCTGGGTCGGTGCCCCGAGTGTGATGAGTGGGGGAGCCTTTTAGAGGAGTATGCGGCGCCCCGTCACAAAAACACCGGCCCGTCCACCATGAGCAAACCGGAGTGCATAGACGCCATTTCCCTTTCCCCGGAGATGAGATGGGGCACCGGAATTGCGGAGTTTGACCGCACCCTCGGGGGCGGCCTGGTTCCCGGTTCCCTGGTTCTGATCGGAGGAGACCCCGGCATCGGCAAATCGACCATGATTCTTCAAGTGTTGGGCGGGTTTGCACGCCGGGGACTTAAGTCCCTGTATCTTTCCGGCGAAGAATCCGCGCAACAGATCAAAATGAGGGCTGATCGGTTGAACATTCGGGCGGAAAACCTGTATGTCATGACCGGAACCTGTATTGAAGATTTCTTTACCCGAGTAGCCCGACTCAAACCGGATCTGTTGGCCATAGATTCCATCCAGACCTTTTACACGCAGGATATCCCGTCTCCCCCCGGCAGCGTGAGCCAGGTCAGGGAAACCGCTTCCAGACTCATGGCCTTTGCCAAAAGTTCAGCAATTCCGGTATTTCTGGTGGGACATGTGACCAAGGACGGCGCCATCGCCGGCCCCAAAGTCCTGGAACATCTGGTGGATACGGTACTCTATTTCGAGGGAGATCGGGGCCATGCGTTTCGAATATTGCGGGCCGTGAAAAACCGTTACGGTTCCACCAACGAAATCGGTGTTTTTGAAATGAAAGGGTCCGGTCTGGCTGAAGTGAGTAACCCCTCCGGTATTTTTTTGGCGGAACGGCCCGAGGATGTGCCCGGATCTGCCATCATTTCCTGCATGGAAGGAACCCGCCCCCTGCTGGTGGAAATCCAGGCCCTTGTAAACCCAAGCCCTTTGGGCATGCCCAGAAGAACCGCCAGGGGAATCGACCAGAACCGCATATCCCTGCTGGTGGCGGTGCTGGGAAAACGTCTGGGAATGGAACTGGGGGACCAGGATATTTTTGTGAATGTGGCGGGCGGTCTGAAAATCGATGAACCTGCGGCGGATTTGGGAATTGTTTCCGCCATGATGAGCAGCTTTCTGGAAAAACATGTGAACCGGAACCTGGTGGTTTTTGGAGAAGTGGGCCTGGCCGGTGAAATTCGGGGGGTCAGCCAGCCGGACATGCGCATGAAAGAGATTGAAAAAATGGGTTTTTCAACCTGCCTTCTTCCCCGAAGCAATCTGGAAGGATCAAAATCACTGCCCGGGCTGAAACCCCGGGGCATCGGATCGATCCGGGATCTGCCCGATTATCTTTTTTCGGGGTCAGATCTTAAATATTAATTATTTATCATTTAGGAGATGCTTTTACCGTCAAACAGTTAATATTTAAGATCTGACCCCTTTTGAGGACTGGAGAATCTGTCGTGAGCTGGGCGTATTTTGATAAAATCTACTGTATTTCACTAGATGAAAGATCAGACCGGCGAAAGGAAGCCAAAGCTCAGTTTGATGCCGTCGGCTTGTTAAACAGCGTTGAATTTGTTATCGTGAAAAAGCATCCCATCGATTGTGAGCAAGGGATTTTTGAATCTCACCTTCTCTGCATGAAAAAAGGGCTCTCTGCCGGTGCTGATAACATTGTCATCTTTGAAGATGATATTTGTTTTGATCGGTTCAGCCCTCAAGTCCTCAAATCTTCTACTGATTTCCTTTCAACAAAACCAAACTGGAAAATACTGTTCCTGGGATGTATGGTCAAAGGAAGCCGGAAAACAGGAAATAAATCCGTACTGAAAATTAACTTTCGCAGCTTATGCCACGCCTATGTTATAAGCCCCGGTTTTGCACAGCGACTGGTAATGGATTCCTGGCAGAAAACACCCTTTGACGACATGTTACGTGATCTCAGAGATAACCATTTTTACGCCGTCTATCCGTCCTTTGCATTTCAGGGGAACTCCCGGTCGGATAACCATCGCTATCTCGCCCTGGACAGGTTCAGGAGGTTATGCGGAGGACTTCGGCATTTACAAAAGATGAATGAATTCTTCCATCTGAACAAGCGAATCATTGTGATGATACATGTTCTGTTGATATTAACGCTGGTTGTCATATTGACGGCCGGACTTTCCTGAACCTTCCACCAGGAGACCGGAATCTGAGCAAACGACATCAACATAGTAGGGGCACGAAGCATCGTGCCCCTACTGAACTCAGTCGCATGCTAACCTATATCCTGGCGTATCGACCGGATGAATTCGGGCTGATCCCCGACGAAGAAGGGTTTGTGGCTTACAAGGACCTGCTCAAAGCCCTTCACGAGGAAACCGGGTGGCGCCATGTAAGGCATTCCCATATCAATGAGGTGCTGATGGGTGGGGACCGGGCACGCTTTGAGCCTGAAGATGATCGGATCCGGTCTCAGGAGCGGCATTGGGCCCTGAACACCGATAATGACCTTCCATTGCCGGGCCTGCTTTATACGCCCGTCCGAAAAAAAGCCCATCCCGTGGCTATGGAAAGAGGCCTGAGGGCGAAGGCCGGTTCATATTTGTCCCTTTCCCCCGACCGGAAAATGGCCCTGCGCATGGGTCGCCGCCGGGATCAACATCCGGTACTGCTGGAAATCCCCGCTGCTGCTGCAGAAAAAAAAGGCGTGTTGATCTTTCCGTTTGGAGTCCTGTTTCTGGCACCGGAAATCCCCGCCCATTGCATTTCAGGGCCTCTTCCATCGAAAGACCGGGTGGAAAAAAAGGAGAAGAAGGTCGACAAAAAACAACAACCCCACGCGGGTCTCAAAACCGCAACTCCGGGCTCATTTATCCTGGACCCCCAAAGAGATCCGGATCCTTCGAGAAAATCCAGGGGAAAGAAGCGAAAAGGGTGGAAAGAAGAGGCCCGAAAAATGCGGAGAAGGCAAAAGGGGAATTGATCACCCTGCAAAGCACCCGGATATCACCCTTGATCAGTCTTATGCGCAAACGTGGAAAGGGGCTTCTTGAACCCGCACCCCTTTTTTCGGCAGGCCACAAGGGGTTCATCTGCTTTTTTGGGTCGTTTGATGCTCAGTACCGGCGTGCCACATTTTGGGCAAACGCCGTCGTAGGGTTCATCCCAGGTGGCAAATCGGCATTTGGGATATTGATTGCAGGCAAAAAACTTTTTGCCTTTTTTGGAGGTCTTTTCCACCAGGGTTCCTGAGCAATCGGCCTCGGGGCACGGGACTCCGGTGCTCACCGGTTCCGGCGCCCAGATGTTTTTGCAATCCGGATACCCGGAGCAGGCCACAAAGGGCCCATAGCGGCCATTTTTGGCGACCATGGGCTTGCCGCATTTTTCACAGGTCCCCTTTTCCTCCCCCGCATCGGGGGCTTCTTCAATAATAATCTTTCCTTTTTCATCCCGGGTGAAATTGGCGGTATTCCGGCATTCGGGATAGCCGGTACAGGCCAGAAAGATGCCGTTTCGACCGGATTTTATGGCCATGGGGCGCCGGCATTTTTCGCAGGTGATGTCTGTCAACACCTCGCCTTTCATCCCTTCGGTCGCTTTGTTCAGATCTTTTTCAAACGAAGCATAAAACTGCCTCAGCACATCGGTCCACTTCACGTTGCCTTGCTCGATCTGATCCAGGTTATGTTCCATCTGGGCTGTAAAAGCGGTATTCAGCACATCGGGGAAATTCTTGACCAGGAGATCCGTCACCAGAAACCCCAGTTCAGTGGGGATGAAATGTCTTTTTTCCACGAACACATACTCTCTTCCACTGATATTGGCCAGGATGGCGGCATAGGTGGAAGGTCTGCCGATGCCGTTTTCTTCGAGCGCCTTGATCAGAGAGGCTTCCGTAAACCGCGGGGGGGGCTGGGTAAAATGTTGCGCCGGATCCAGTTTTATGAGGGTCAGGATCTGTCCCTTTGTTAAGGGCGGCAGTGGGGTGTCCGCCCCATTCTGCTGCTCATTTTTTGCTTTTAATGTTTCCTTCCGTTCTTCATAAAGGATGGTAAATCCCTTGAATATCATCACCGAGCCGGTGGCGCGAAACCCGGTGTTACCCGCTTTGATTTCCACCTGGGTCTTGTCCAGCTGTGCGGGGCTCATCTGGCAGGCCACGAACCGTTTCCAGATCAGTTCATAGAGAGCCGACTGTTCCCGGTTCAAATATCTGGATATGATTTTGGGTGCAAGGTCCACGGAAGTGGGCCGGATGGCTTCGTGGGCCTCCTGGGCATTTTTGCGACTCTTGAAACGATTGGGCTTATCCGGTAGAAACTCTTTTCCAAACTCCTTTTCAATATAAGTGCGCGCTTGATCGATGGCATCATTTGACAGGTTAAAGGAATCGGTCCTCATGTAGGTAATAAGGCCCACCAGGCCTTTTTTTCCCAGGGAAACCCCCTCGTAGAGGCTCTGTGCAACGGACATGGTCTTTTTAGCGGAATAACGCAGCCTGCTGAAGGCTGCCTGCTGCAAGAGACTCGTGATAAATGGCGGGGGTGAATTCTTTTTGGTCCGTTTTTGGGTGATGTTTGATACTTCAAAGGGAAGACCCTGGATCTCGGAAACGATGCCAAAAGTTTGTTCTTTATTAGCAAGATCTGTCTTTTTCCCTTTATATCGGAAAAATTTGGCTTCAAAGGAAGGGGGTTCAGCACCCTTCAGGTGAGCTGTCAGGGACCAGTATTCCTGAGGTTCAAAAGCCCGGATTCCCCTCTCCCGGTCGCAGATCATCTTAACTGCCACGGATTGAACGCGGCCGGCGCTTAACCCCCGTTTAACCCGCTTCCAGAGAAGCGGGGAGATTTGATAACCCACCAGCCGATCCAGAATACGCCGGGTCTGCTGAGATTCGAATTTATTTTGGTCCAGGGTTTTGGGCGATTTAACCGCCTCCTGAATGGCTCTTTTGGTTAATTCGTTAAAGAGTACCCGATAGATTTTCCGTTCATTTTTTCCCTTACCCAACTCCTGAGCCACGTGCCATGCAATGGCCTCCCCCTCACGATCCGGATCAGGCGCCAGATAAATGGTTTCAGCGTTTTTTCCGGCGGCTTTCAGATCCTTGAGGACTTTTCCTTTTCCCTTAATGACGACATAGTCAGGTTGGAAATTTTTCTCAATATCAACACCCAGTTTGCTGACGGGAAGATCTTTTACGTGCCCCACGGAGGCCATGATTTTAAAATCGGGTCCCAGGTATTTCTTGATGGTCCTGGCTTTGGCCGGAGATTCAATGATGAGAAGGTTTTTCGGCATTCTTCCGTTCCAGTTTTTGTTTTTTTAAGGTCAATTTAAAGGGTTCAATTTCGCACATACATTTTTCCAGGGAGTTGCCGAATGGTGCCGTTCAATTCCATTTTGAGCAAAATCATGGACACCCGGCCCGCATCCATAGCGCCTGTGCGTGCGATCTGGTCAATATGTATGGGATAATTTCCGATGATGTCGTATATGCTGCGCTCAACACCTTCCATCCGTCCCTTCGGCAACGGTTCCTCCCGCTCCTTTTTCACCCCCACCCCTTGCTTCAAGAACCACAGTTCGTCCAGGATATCATCGGCGTTTTCAATGAGCTTGGCCCCCTGTTTGATAAGCCAGTGGGTACCGGTACTTTTAAAAGAATCAATGCTTCCGGGAACAGCGAATATTTCACGATTCTGTTCAAGGGCAAGGGCGGCCGTAATCAGAGACCCGCTTTTACGCGTCGCTTCAATCACAGCGACCCCTCGACTGAGACCGCTGATCACCCGATTTCGAATGGGGAAATTCCGGGGCTCGGGGGCTGTTCCCATGGGGAACTCGGATACAATCGCGCCCTTTTCGAATATCTGTTCAAACAGCTTCCGGTTTGATTTGGGATAACCCACATCAATGCCCGTGCCCAGTACGCCGATGGTAAAACCCCCACCCCGAAGGCAACCGCCATGGGCGGAGCCGTCAATCCCCCTTGCCAGTCCACTGACCACACCGGCGC
>JAGHDR010000002.1 GCA_021159825.1 Deltaproteobacteria bacterium
ATCCACACCCTCTTCACAGGATACCCTTTCTCGATGGCCAGATAGGCAAAGACACCAATACTCCAAGTAATGGTTGCCAGTGTTTGCCCATCCGTACCTCGCAGTCCTTCACAAACAAACGGCATAATTGGGTCTTTCCGATGGGTAATACATTGCACCTGATAGAGAGGCATTGGCATTCTCGGACCGTGAATAAAACCAAAATATTCACCGAATGGTCCTTCATCAACCCGCTTATGAGGCATGACCATCCCCTCGATAACTATTTCGGAATCCGCCGGGACAAGCAAGTCATTAGTTTCGCATTTCACCAGTTCAACAGGAGCATCTCTGAGCCCGCCGGCCATATCCATCTCATTCTTTCCTTCAGGCAGGTATGCAGCGGCCGCCAGGAAATATGCCGGATCGCCGCCAATAGCAATAGCAAACGGCATGGGAATATTTGCCGGCTCATATTTTTGGTAAAACATAACTCCTGCCTGCTGCCCCTTACTCATCAGAAATGTCAACTTATTTTTCCCGAGAGCCAAGCACCGGTAATTTCCCCAATTAACCCAATCGGTGTCCAGATTTTTAGTGATAAGCGACTGAATGGTACCGTACCTGCCGCCGTCGCCATGATGGAGATAGGGCCAGGGGACATCAAAGATATTCACATCCTTACCTGTTTTTATAATCTCTTTGCAGGGGCCCGTATCCACTTGGCTCGGTTTGATAACGTTCCCTGCCCTTGCCAGATACTCAAACATGAAATCATCGTAACTCGCGTCAGGATGAAGGCCCAAGGCAATGTTATACCTGCGCCACATCTGCTCCTGGCTCCCTGCGAAAAGGCCGGTTGCTAAACGTCCCTCCTCGTAGCCGGTAATATTATTGAACAGCACTGCCGGACCTCCCGTGATGGCGCTCATAGATCCTATAGCAGCTGCTTCCAGGTTCCAGTGAACTTCGCGGTCCATATCTTTCAATTCGCCGTATCCCCTTAATTTGTCAACAAAATCCCTCAAATCCATTTTCGCCATCTTCTGACCCTCCTTAATTTATAATTTATTTATAACCACAAGCTTCCTCAATCATATCTACGGCCCTGTTAATGACCACCGTGGCCTCATTGTCAGGATATTTTTCGACAAACGGCTCTCCGGCATCAAGCGAAACCGCCACATCCCTGCTCATGGGAATCTTCCCGATAAGGGGGACGTTCATCTCGCCGGAAAGACTTTCACCACCTCCGGACTGCATTACATTAATGATTTTCCCACATTTGGGGCACTTTAGTTCGCTCATATTTTCAATGATTCCTATTACCGGAACGTTGGCCTTCTGGGAGATAAGAACAGCCTTTTTCGCCACATTCTGCGAAACTTCCGATGGCACTGTAAATACCACGGAACCACTCATTTCGGGAATCAGCTTGATGACGTTAACCGTCTCGCTGCTTGTCCCTGCGGGAATGTCCACAATGAGGTAATCTCTTTCACCATAATCGGTATAACCCAGAAATTCCTCGGTTGCGTTGCGCTTCAGATCGTGGAACCAGGTAAGAACCTCATCTTCACCCAGGATTAAACCCATTGACATGACCTGAATCCCTTTCGGGCCCACCGCAGGAATCAACCCACCCTCATCCTTTGTCCTCATCCCCCCGCCTTCCATACCCAGCATAATCGGGATTGTGGGGCAATCGAAGTTTTGATCCAAGATGGTGACCTTTCGCCCTCTCATGGCCAAGGCATAAGCAATGTTAGTGGCGCCCATGGATTTTCCCACTCCGCCTTTCCCCCCAAGGATCAGGATTTTGTGCTTTATCTTCGCCATTGAATCTCTGGCCCTGGCGTAAACGCCCCTCTTCTTAAAAGTCTCCTTCTGCGGAGCATTGCAATCAAAATACTTTTCGCAATCTTCACATTTAAAATCACAACCCATATCAACATTTAGTTTTTTTATGTCCCTTCCTGCCATTTTCATCTCCTCATCTGAAAAATTTACGATGACGTCCTTATTCGCCGTTATTTGGACACTTTTTCATCAATCTTTTTTGCAATCCCCATAACAATTTTCGAGGCGGGGTTATCGGGATATTTAAAAACATATGGGATTCCGGAATCACATGCCTCACTCAATTCCGGATGAAGCGGTATCCTTCCCAAAAATGGCACCCCGGTATCTTCGGCCAGTTTTTTTCCGCCTCCGGAAAGCATAATGTCAAATTTTTCTCCACAATAGGGACAAACATAGCCACTCATATTTTCCACGATGCCGAGGACCTTGGCCCCTGCCTTTTGGGCCAGCAAGGTCGCCTTTCGCGCGGCAAGTTGCGAAACCCTGGGAGGAACCGTAACCACCACAACCCCATCCAACTCAGGAATATACTGGAGCAAATTTACAGAATCCGAACTTGTGCCTGGGGGGAGGTCGATAATCAGATAATCTCTTTCCCCATAATCAACATGGGCAAGAAACTCTTCCGTAGTCCCTCTTCTCATATCATGAAACATGGTTATCACTTCATCACCCTCCTGCACAAAACCCATGGAGATTACCTCCAGGCCATTCAATGCTTTGACGGGAACAATTCCTTTCGGTCCTATCTGCATCTTTTTATCCATAATGCCCAACATTTTGGGAATTGACGACCCATCAAGATCCTGGTCCAAAACGCTGACCTTGTACCCCATCATTGCCAGCGCCATGGCCAAATTAACCGACGTTGTAGACTTTCCAGTACCCCCCTTTCCGCCGACAACGGCCACTTTGTACTTAATCTTTGCCATGGTTTTTTTCGCCATCGACATTCTGCGGCGATTGTAGATCTTCATCTTTTCAGGATTATCGCATTCAAAAAATTTCTCACAGGATTCACATTTAAAATCGCATTCAAAATCTACGTTCAACTTCAAGACCGCTTTACCATCTACATCTTGCTCATTCATTATGACACCTCCACTTGTTTATATATTATCGATCCCAAAGAGAAACTTCTATTCGTTCCTCTATTGCCCCCCCAATTCGCCATCCCAACATCAAATCACCGCTCTTACTCCCCCCTCCTTTCAAGCAAGATTCGGTACATCGATCTTACAGCTCTAATCCATTATCCTCCTGACGATATTCAGGGCCACGGACCTGGCCTCTTCCGGCACATCAATCTTTTCAAACTTTTCGCAATCACCTCCGGGTTTAGTGGCATCAATTCCAATTTTTGATGTTTTCGCAACCAACGTGGAATAAAATTCGTCATCAACACTCAGATTCGTGGCGGAGGGATCAATCATCAATCCATCCACATCGTTTTTGACAAGCAAATCTTCTTTTGCCTGGAATCGTGTCGAAATAGCCCAGAGGACTTCACCATAATTG
>JAGHDR010000069.1 GCA_021159825.1 Deltaproteobacteria bacterium
ATACATCAGGTCTCAGTCTCACCGAACTTGCCTCCATTACGAAAAGACCTGACAAATTCATCGGTACTCACTTTTTCAACCCCGTTCCGGTGATGCGGCTTCTGGAGGTTATCAAGGCCTACGAAACGTCTGAAGAAACACTTAAAACCGCCCTGGAATGGGGTAAGAAGATCGGGAAAGAGACCATTGTGGTCAACGAAGCCCCTGCCTTTGCGGTAAACAGGGTACTCTGTACCATGTTAAATGAGGCGTTCTTTACCCTGGGTGAGGGTATTGCCAGCGCGGAAGATATCGACAAGGGAATGGTACTTGGTTGTAATCACCCCATCGGACCGCTGGCCCTGTCGGATCTTGTAGGTAATGAAACATTACTTCATGTCATAGAGGGGCTCCATAAGGAACTGGGAGACAAATACAGACCTGCTCCCCTTCTTGTACAATTAGTAAGGGCGGGACGTTATGGGAGAAAAACGGGCAAAGGAGTGTATGATTATACGAAATAGGCTATAGGGCGAAGGCTAAAGGTGAAAGGAGGTGAAGCATTTTTTAAAACCGTAAATGGCTGGCTCCACAGTAAGGGAAAATTAAACCCTGCAGATTTCGCATTGTCTTTCAATTGATTGGGGTAATCTGCGAAATCTGTGGAGTAAAAAAGGCAAAAAAGGAGGAACACAAGCATGGCAGAAAATTTTAAACCGTTAACGGAAGAGGAAAAGGCACGTTTCGGTGTCATAAACAAGGAAAATGTCGAATTCCTTATGGATCGATACAACAAGACAAACCGCTGGGTCATCGCCGATATGATCCGCCGGAGCGCTTACCATTATCCTGATAAGAAAGCTGTGATTTTCGGCGATATGAGCCTTACCTACGCGGAGCTGGAAGATGAATGCAATCGTGTTGCAAATGCCCTGACAGGCCTCGGTGTAGAAAAGTACGACCGCGTTGCCATCCTGGCCCACAATACGATTCATCATGTCCTGACATGGCTTGGTTGCTGTAAAATAGGAGCCATTTATCTGGCAGTTAATTATATGCTCCGTGGCAAAGATATTTCATACTGCATTAATCATTCCGAAAGCAAGGCCTTCATAGTTGAGGATACACTGTATGATCTTGTCAAGGATGTCCTTGATGAAATGCCTACTGTAAAGACATTGATATGGTCAAATCAGGGAGCGGGGCAGCAGCCGGTGGATGATAAATTCAAGGATTTTGATGAATGGTACAAGGCATATCCCGCCGATGAACCGGACACCATCCTCCACATTGAAGATCCCTGCCAGATGACCTATACAAGCGGGACGGAAGCCCTGCCTAAAGGGGTTATCATAAGCAACCAGGCTCTGATGTCGCAATATGTGGGGTGCATCGTGGATGGACAGTATGACGACGATGATATCAACATCAATGCCCTTCCCATCTACCACTGTGCCCAGCGTGATGTTATGATGAACCCCATATTCTGGCTGGGAGGTACCAATGTTCTGATTGCTCCTGATATCGGTCAGATCCTGAAAAACATACAGGATTACAAGGCAACGATGTTCTTTGCTCCGCCAACGGTATGGATCGGTATATTCAGACATCCCGATTTCGACAAATATGACATTTCAAGTCTCAGGAAGTGTTATTACGGCGCCTCAATCATGCCGGGCGAGGTTCTCAAAGAGATGCTTGAAACATTACCCGATGCGCGAGTCTACAACTATTACGGGCAGACTGAGCTTGCTCCCTATCATACGATTCTGAAGGCAAAGGATGCCATGTCCAAGCTTGGCTCTGCGGGAATGGGGGGCATGAATATGGAAACAAGGCTGGAGGATGACGAATTCAATGTCATTGAACAAACGGGTGTTCCAGGTGAAATCTGCGGGAAAGGCCCGCATGCCCTGATAATGTACTTCAAGGAGCCTGAAAAGACGGAAGAAGCCATGAAGGGGGGCTGGTTCCACTCCGGTGATCTGGGCATCCTGGACGAAGACAGGTATATCGAAGTGGTTGATCGAAAGAAGGATATGATCAAAACGGGCGGTGAAAATGTACCGACCAGAGAAGTGGAAGATGCTATTTATCTGGACAAGCGGGTCCAGGAGGTAGCCGTTATCGGTGTAAATCACCCGAAATGGGTTGAGGCGGTAACAGCCGTTATCGTTCCCAAGGCGGGAGAGACAATACCCGAGGAAGAGATAATAGATCTCTGCAAGAAAGAACTTGCAATGTTTAAGGTTCCGAAAGCTGTGATATTTGTGGATGCACTACCGAAGACGCCTACCGGAAAGATTTTGAAGAGAGACATGCGTACAACCTATAAAGACATATTCGCCGGAAAGTAAATCAGTTGGTGGGGTCAGGTCTTGCTTTTTGATCTGACCCCTAACACCCTGAAACCTTTGCAGAATGTTCAATTTTGTTCAAGTTCAAGGAAGGCGATAATTTTAACCACAGGAATATATTAGATATTTCGAGGATTAAAATTTGAGCCTGACGCAGAAATTGGGCAAAAGGGGACGTTATGCAAAGGTTTCACCTTAGGTTTCTTGAAATGAACGTCCTCCTTGTTAATCCAAAACACAACGGCAAGTCCGATATTCCACCCTTAGGCTTGGAATGTATCGCCGCAGTCCTTTTAAAAAATGATATAACCGCTTCCATAGTAGATCTGGATGTCTATCCATATCCTGATATTTACGAGTATCTATTGGCCCAACTACAAATACATAAACCAGTAATTGTCGGCGTTACATCCATGTCAAACAGTTTTGAATCAGCGCTCGAAGTTTGCCGAATGGCGAAGGAACTTGATTCCGGTATATTGACGGTCATAGGAGGCATTCACGCGACAGTTCTTTCTGATTCAATACTGGAAAAACATACGGCCGTTGATGTCACAGTCAGAGGAGAAGGAGAGATTTCTTTTTTGGAGGTCACAAAAAACTTTCTCCATAACATGCCCTCTGGAAACATAGAGGGTATCAGTTTCAGAAATGGTGGAAATATTGTTCATAACAGGGACAGAAAATTAAGAAGGGATCTGGATTCTTTCCCCCTACCCGCGCACGACTTAGTAAAAAACGAAGATTACGAAACGAGGAGTATTTCATCGAGCAGAGGCTGTTTTCACAATTGTTCTTTTTGTTCGATACAATCGCTTTATCATAAGATCGTCAGGACACGAAGCATAAGTAACATAATCGATGAGATTGAAAATCTTATCAATTGTGGAGCGAAACGGATTATGTTCACGGATGACAATTTTACCTTCAGTCTCAAGAGGGTGCAGTATTTATGTGGTGAGATCATCCGGCGCAGGTTACACGAAAAAGTCGTTTTTTACGCGGAGGGTAGGATTGACGACATTTGCAGGACTCCTGTTATGGCTCAAATTTTGAGTGATGCCGGATTCAGAGGGCTTTATGTAGGCGCGGAATCGGGATCAGAGGAAATTCTGGATTATTATCGCAAAGGGATAACGCCCGATGATATTTACAAGGGTGTTTCATACTGTGTTGAGCAAAACCTGATGCCTGTTGTCAATTTTATTCTTTACGGTCCCATGGATACAGTTGAAACAATGAGACAGACAATAAGCCTTGCCAAGAGGTTGTACGAGAACGGTGCGGAAATTGTTTACGCGGAAACCCTTACTCCTTATCCTGGTACACCGATCAAAGAGGAACTCGAACGGGATGGAAAATTTCGGGAATCCCAGGGAATCTACTATTTTGAATCTTATGAAGACCTTGACATCGATCGGATATTACAGCTCTGTAACGTAGCAAGAGATATCACTTATCTTACACATAAAGACGATCCTATTTTCGAAATGAAAAAGGTTTACTTTG
>JAGHDR010000366.1 GCA_021159825.1 Deltaproteobacteria bacterium
CCATATGAATGTCTGATCACACGGTCCAGAGCCGATTCCTGAATATTGTAAATTTCCAGGAATTCCGCCGCTTCCTCGGCCGTCATGGCGGCTAGATCCATCTCAAGTTTACCCCTCACAACAACGAAAGACAGATTCTCCCGTCCTTTTGTCCAGGCAGGTAGGGCTTCGTCCTCGTCTCCATTGTTGATGAGCACCAGCATGGGTTTGGCGGAGAGAAATGTAAACCCTCTAAGAAGGGGGTCGTTGGCGGTTTCCTGCGCATTTCTGAGTGGATCGCCCTTTTCCATCGTTTCCCGGCATGCACTCAAAAGCGGCCTTTCAGCCTCCCCTTGTTTTTTCCCCCGTTTGAGGTCCAGCGCAATCCGCTCCAACCGTTTTTCAACGACCCCTAAATCGCTTAAAATCATCTCGTCTTCGACCTGTTGAAAATCCGTCTCGCTTTTTGCAGGGTTGCTTCCGGGTTCCTCAAAGTTGCCGACCACATGCAAGAGACCATCGCATGTTCGAATCTGATTCCAGAATTCTCCTTCGGATTTTGCATCCGAACCCCCCGGAATCCGTGAAGGGAGCAGATATTCAATTTTCGCATAGGCGATTTTCTTGGGCTGATACATGTCCACCAGAAAATCGATGCGTTCATCTAAAACCGTAATGGTGGCGATTCTTGTGTCCTTGTGCGAACTTCCGGGGGCATTATCTCCCCTGGCGCCGGTCAATGCGGCAAATAAGGTCGATTTCCCCGCCCGGGGAAGTCCCGCAATTCCCAGTTTCATTGTCTTTATAACCCTCCTTTTGAGCGTTTCAGCAATACGTAAATGGCCCGGTGCCGCCATCGTATGGTTTGGCCGTGGAGAAAGCCAGTATGATTTTTCTAACAGGCCCCCGGCTCAACCATACGGGCATCCTTTTTTTCAGTACGGGCGTATGGTTTTCCGAATTCAATCCCTTCCCATGCACGATGAGCACACACCTTAACCCACGGCCATGACTCTGTATGAGAAAATCCCTGATGCGAACTTCAGCTGCTTCCTGGGTTAATCTGTGCAAATCCACATAATCCTGAATGGGGAAAAGGCCATCCTTTAATTTCTGCATAAGCTTGGGGTCCAGTCCCTTGACGCAACCTTCAACGTATTCGTCGCTGAAGGTGATGTCCATTTCAGCGGTGCCGCTGATGAGGTCCGAAAGATGCGCCATAACTTCCAGTTCCTCATTTTTCGGCGCATGGGCCGGTCGCAGCGAATCTTTACCAGGGGTTTTCATAATCCTCCGGTTTCCCTTGGATATGGGTGACACACCCGTCATGGCTTCAGAAAACAGGCGCTCATCTTCGGATAAAACAACCTTTCCGTTCTTCTTCACCTGATGCACGCTTTCCCCGGAAGTTTCAGCGCCCTGATCCGTGTTTTTCTTCAACCGTTTCAAGTTGCCAAACGCCGGGTTGAAAAGCCCTTCTTTTGGGGGAAGACCTTGCCTACTGAGCGCATTTTTTTTTGACTTTTTTTTCTTTCGTGGCATTCGCCCGGCCCTTGTCTTATAATCATCGATTCAGCAAAATGCAGGATTTGACTTGTAATTCCCTATCATATTTTTTTATAACACAAAACTGACCGATTTGGTCTTATAATTTTTTTTGGGAGATTGGAACAGTGGCTAGGATTGATGATTACATAACAGCCGTATCGCTTGGAAAAAAAGAACTCACGGGAAAAGACCCGAAACAGATCGCTCGGCGAAGCGGCGCGATCTATGTTGAGGAAACCAATGGGAAAACAAATCTTTCCATTCAATTTCTAAACAGGGAAATTAATATTTCCTGGCCGGAATTGGATTTCACTTACCGCCTTGACAGCAACGAAGTGCCCATCCAGCAGCGGGTTCTCCTCCTTCACTACCTAAATCTGGTCGAGGATGTGGAAATATCCGGGGAATGGATTGCCTATCAGGAAGTGCCGGATGGGAAATTCTACCTGGATGCCTTTATCAGGCGAGCCAAAAACCCCATGGTGCAGGGCTTTGGCAACAATCCGGAATTGATGGTAAAACTGACGACCGAAGTATACGGTGCCACACCCATGGCGCAGGGAGACCAGGCGGTCAAAATTCAAGCCCTGCCATTGATTCCGGTGGCCTTGATTCTATGGGAAGGGGATGATGAATTTACCCCGGAAGGCACGATACTTTTTGACCGGATCGTGTCCCAGGTCCTCTCAGCGGAAGACATCGCCTGGCTGGCGGGAATGATTATCTATCCGCTACTGGGTATGGCGGCCGGACCCTAACTGTTTTTTGAGGTGATATATGAACTCTGATAAACTTTTGATCGGTGTAATTATGGGAAGTGCTTCCGATTCCGACGTCATGAAAGGTTGCGTTGACGTATTGAAGGAAATGGGCATCCCCCATGAAGTCAAGATCCTGTCTGCCCACAAGACACCTGAACAGACCCGGGAATACGCGGCAACCGCTGCCGAACGTGGGATTCAAGTCATTATTGCCGGAGCTGGATGGGCGGCGCATCTGGCTGGCGCCATCGCGGCCCAGACCATCCTGCCGGTGATTGGTATCCCCATCGACTCATCTCCATTGAACGGTATGGACGCGCTCTTGTCCACGGTCCAGATGCCCTCGGGCATCCCGGTGGCCACCGTGGCACTGGGAAAGGGGGGTGCCAAGAACGCAGCAGTTCTGGGTGCGCAAATTCTGGGGTTGAAAGATCCCATTGTTGCGGAAGAAGTCACGCGCTATCGGAAGGCATTGACCCGGGCCGCTTCGAAAAAAATTGATTCTTGGGATAAAGATAACGGTTGACCGTTGAGGGATTCCGGTTTACGGTTTTTTCAATGAACATGGAACTTTCAGGAAACCATCTGAAAAGCCAGGTGACGGATGCTGCCGAAATTTTGAAATCAGGGGGGCTGGTGGCCTATCCAACGGAGTCTTTTTACGG
Organism: Deltaproteobacteria bacterium; assembly: GCA_021159825.1. Classification (GTDB taxonomy): domain Bacteria; phylum Desulfobacterota; class DSM-4660; order Desulfatiglandales; family Desulfatiglandaceae; genus NaphS2. The sequence goes on from JAGHDR010000366.1 coordinate 2,954, forward strand.
TCTTGCAGCAGATGCGGCCAATGAAACGGCCATTCGGCGCCTCTTTTACGTGAAACGAAGAGAGGCTGGTGAACCCGTGTTGCTTCTGATTCCCACCGTTGAATCTCTGGAACGCTATGCGGCTCATGTTTCAGAAACAGCCATTCGACTTATGAATGCATTCTGGCCGGGCGGATTGACAATTGTGTTTAAGGCTCAAAAAGAAATTTCAACGCTGCTCACGGCCGGAAC
>JAGHDR010000186.1 GCA_021159825.1 Deltaproteobacteria bacterium
ATTTTATAACTTGTGTAAATATTTGTCACCGAATTATTTGGCTCTATAATGTCTAACCAGCGATTGTGCGGTTTTTTTTGTCATCAAGTATCCAAATCTACATATTGTCCGACAAAACCATAATGATTTCCAATTGAATCTGACCCCCGATCACTATTCACGAGGTTATTGCCGATAAGCTGCCATAATGAGTAAGATCGTGTGCGCTTTGAAGCAGAGGTTACCTCCAGCCAGCCATCGTTAACCCAGTCCTCCAATAGAACCCTTGCCATGCAGCCCGGGAGGATGAAATTACAATTTCGTTGAATCCTATTAAATACTTCCTTATCTGTCAAATTTGATTTCTTGGAAGATAGATATGGCGGGCTGGAAATGTGACGAAGGACGTGCTAAAGATGGGAATGGTCGCGTAGGATTCTATCTGGAGCCGTTGGTTAAAACGATAATGAAGCCGGTTTTTTTCACTCTCTTTCTGATCATGATCTCCATATCCGTATTCCCCGGGCTTAGTCGTGGACTGAGCCTTGAAGAGGCTGTGGATATGGCCCTGATCAATAATCCGGACCTGCAACGTCAAAGGATGAACCAGTCACTGAGTGAAAATGACCTGTCTGAAAAAAGATCTCAGAACTACGGTAAAATCGGGCTGGTGGCATCCTACGGCCATTATAACCTGCCGCGAACCCTGGCGCCTTTGACGCCTGCCGCCATCTTTACCGACCCCTTCGCCGTGCCCACCACCCAGGATCTGTTCACCACCGGCATCATGTACGAGGTACCCCTTTTTACCGGATTTGCCCAACAACACTCGGTGGAAATCGCCGCCATGCAGAAAGAGATGGCGGGTGTCGCCCTGAAATTGAGCGAAGAGCAGTTGATCTACAATGTAAAAACCCTGTATGTGAACGCCCTTGCCCTGGAACGTCAGGAATCGGCGCAGAATGCATACTGCCGAGCGTTGGCGGCCCTTCTTGAGGATATCCGTTACGACGTGAGTGTGGGGAAAAAAGCCCGGGTCGACCAATTGAAAGCCGCGGCCGACCTTGAAAACGCCAGGGCACGGAAAGGGCAGATTAAAACCAACATCCGGATTGTCAAGGCGACTCTGAAAAGCCTCTTGAATGTAAAAGAACTCTCCCCTCTGGAAGAAATCCCCACCCATATGTGTCCCCCCGAACGGGTAGGGGCGGACAACGCCATCAAGGGACTAAACCGCTATCAGTATGCGGTGATGGACGTGGAAAAAAACGCCAAACTGGTGGAAAAAAGCAAATCGGATTATTACCCTCAAGTGGTATTCAACGCTTTTCTCGGCCGGAACTTCGGCCCCAATGACAATACCAACCGATACAGCGGCGAGTGGAACAACCAGGAAATCTGGCAGGCCGTGGTGAATCTCAAATGGAATATCTTTGATTTCGGGGTACGCAAATCCGCCGGTGAGAAAGCACGGATCCGTAAACGACAAAGCGAAATGGAGAAATTACAGACCGAGCTCGATTTGAAAAAGTCTCTGGTTGAGGCAGTGGCCAAAATCAAAATGGCCGTTGACGAATACCAGTCCGCCATGGCAGAACTGGACATGACCCGGGAAACAGAAATCATTGAGCAGGTACGATTTGACAACGGCGCCATCAGCGTAAATGATCTGCTTTATGCCAAAGCCCGCAACCAGCAGGCGCAAAGCCGCTTGAACACAGCCGAGTATGCCTATCAGAATGCCCGATTCTACCTGGATTATCTGCTGGAGGACGGAAAAAACCCATGAAGAAATTCATCGCCTTGCTGTTGATCATTGGACTCATCGTCGCTGCCAGCATCCTCCTCAAAAAACGGATGCAGTCGGCCCGGAACGCGCCCACGCCGATCCCCCCGGTCTATCCGGTGAAGGTTGTTTCACCAGAGGTGACATCCCTGCAACAGACACGCCCTTTTCTGGCCCAATTGACATCCGTTCATAGCGCCCATATCGCCTCAAAGCTGAGCGGTCGAATTAAGGCCGTCCGGGTGACGGAAACCCAGGTCGTAAAAAAAGGAGATCTGCTGGTTCAGATTGATGACCTGGAAACCCTTTCTGCTATTAAGTCTTTTGAAGAAACCCTGAAGTCTCAGCAAGCCGATTTAAAATATACCCAAACGCTGCATGCCCGCAACAAGGCCATTTTCAAAGTGGGGGGCCTGGCCCGGGAAAAACTGGAAGCGTCGGAAGTGGCCCTCGCCGGTAAACGGGCAGCCCTTGAAGCGACCCGGCAAAAAATAACGACCCAGCAGATCCAGTTGGGCTATTTAAACATCCTCGCGCCCTTTGACGGCACCGTCGCCGCCGTCTTTTTGCGAAAGGGTAACCTGGCCACACCCGGCCAACCCCTTTTAACCCTCCGTTCGCCCGAGCAGAAACTCACCTTCAACTACGTACCGGCGCCACCCGACATTACACCGGGCCAGGCCGTTTTCGTGGGGAAAAAAAGAATTGGAAAAGTTCTAAAACGCTACAGCGATGCCAAAAACGGCCTGTCCGTGGCAGAGATAAGTCTTGACCATCCCCTTGATCAACCCGACAACAGTTACCTCAACATTCAAGTGGTGACGTTTAAGGGAACAGGGTGCACGGTCCCGGTAAACGCGCTCTTGCATCAAAAAGCAGGGACCCGGATCATGGTGTATGAAAACGACCGGTTCAACCCTTTTTCCGTCACAATCCTGGGGCAGAACCGAGACCACGCCCTCGTTGATCCCTGTCCTTCATCCCCGGTGGCCGTTGGTTCGGAGGCAAAACTGAGTCTGCTCTCCACTTATGGACCCGTCCGAATTATTCATGGAGAAGCGCGTGAATAAATCCTGGATTGAAAAACTTTTACAGCGCCCCTATTTCATCTATTCCTTCCTGGTCCTGTTTGTATTCTTAGGCATCATCGGTTACCAAAATGTGGACCGAAAGCTCTTCCCGGATTCCAATTATCCTGAAATTGCCGTGGTAATGGTTCAGCCCGGAGGTTCAGCCAAAACCATCGCCGCCAACATTGCCGTTCCGATGGAGGAGGAACTTTACACCCTTGATGAAATCCGCCGGGTCTATTCCACCACCATTGATGAAGTCTCTGTGATCCGGGCGGAATTTGAATACACAAAGGATCTGGAGATCGCCTCCGCCGATGTGGAAAATGCCATCAACAAAATCCGTTCCATACTGCCCGATGACCTCATGGAACCGCAGATCCACAAGATATCGGCGGCCACCGCACCCATACTGGTGATCGGCATAAGCAGCGAAACCGTTTCTCTCACCGATATTCGACAGCTTGCGGAAAATCAACTGAAACACGAATTGATCAAAATCCCGGGCGTGGCCAATGTTGATATCTTTGGCGGCTACCAAAAGGAAGTGCAGATCATCATCGACAAGAAAACCCTCGACCGGTACGGTCTCGGCCTTGGTGCGGTACTGGGGGTGCTGAAACAAAACGACAAGGATTACGCCATCGGTTTTATCACCGGCGAAAAAAACCGTTATCTTCTGAAATCTCCCGGAAAAGAGGAGACCATTGAAGGGCTTCGGGCCCTTCGCCTGACGCCCGATGTATCTTTAGGTGATGTCAGCCGCATCTATTTCGGCCACTATGAGAATACTGCTGCTTATTACGGAAATGGAAGGGCGGCCATTGCCCTGTCTATCCAGCGGAATCGCAATGCGGATGTCATTAAAACCATTACCCGGGTGGAAGAAAAACTGGACCATATGAGATCCCAATACACAAATCTGCGTTTTGAAATCACGGATACCCAGAAGGATACCATCGTTCAAAGCACGGAAAATATGTTTGAATCTCTGCGGGATGCCATCATCATGAGTATTATGGTGGTCTTTTTCTTTCTGGCCAGTTTCAGGCAGGTTCTGGTGGTGCTGTTGACCATTCCGCTGGTTTACGCCACCACCATCGCTCTCATGTGGTTCGTAGGTATCGAGTTCAATGTGATCACCCTAACCGGCATTGTCCTGGCCCTCGGCCTGCTCTTAGATGATGCGGTGGTGGTCATGGAGAACATCGAGCGTCATTATCATCAAACCGGACAGAAGTCCATTTACAAGGCAGTTCTTGCCGGTACACGGGAAATCATGTTTGCGGATCTCTCCGGCACCATGACCACCATGATTGCGCTTGCGCCCATTCTCTTTATAGGCGGGTTTCCCCAGACCCTTTTTCGCCCCCTGGCCGGGACGCTCTTGCTGGCCCTGGCGGCGTCCTATGTGATTTCCATCACGGCGGTGCCCTTGCTGTCCCTTAAAATCCTGACCATCGATCAGCCGGTTATTTTGAGGATGGAACGTTTTTTTCAGCGCATAACGGGCCGTATAAACGACGGTGTCCAATCCTTTTTTAGCGCTGCGGTGACCCTTGCGCTGGATCATAAAATGGTTTCCGTGGTCTATTTCGGGGTCCTGGCAATTCTTTTTGTCATCAGTGTGCGCATGGTCATGCCCACTGTGGGCCAGGAGTTGCTGCCCCCCATGGACACCGGCGTCATCAAAGTGAAAATGGTGGTTGACCCCAACCTGACCATTGAAGAAAGCAGGAGGGTCGTGGCAAAGGCCGACCGGATTATCAAAGAAAGGGGAGACCTGCTCCGCCTTTCTTCCACCATCGGCAGTGAACCCGGCGTCCTCAGCATCGGCAGCGGCAGCGGCATTGATCACATTGCCGTCACCGCCACCTACGTGAACCGCTACGGGAGAAAGGAATCCATATGGGAAATCCAACGGCATCTACGGCCTGTGATGGCCCGGATCGAAAATATCAAAAGTCTCGATATCGTGGACTACGGCGCCACGGCCCTGTCCAGCATTCGTGCCAATATTGACGTTATGCTCTCCGGTCCAAATTTTAAAGACCTTGAAATAGCCGGAGACATGGTGGAAAAAGCCCTTTATAAAACACCGGGGCTGGTTTCTGTTTCCAGAACCTGGGCCAATGACAAAACCGTCTATAATCTGGATATGGACCCGGAACGGACCGCTTTTTACGGATTGAACAGCGCAAACATCGCCCGTCAGATCCAGGCGGTTCTGCGCGGGGCCCGGGTGGCCTCATTTCCTTTAAAAAACAGCGTTGATTTCCGGGTCCGCGTCTGGGTCCCTGCCATGGAACGCGACAGTCTGGAAACGCTCCGGACGACCCTGCTGGAGACGCCAAAAGGTAAAATTCCCTTTGGGGCCATGGCTTCCGTCAGCCGTGAAATGGAACCGGGAATGATTACCCGGGAAGGGTTGAACTACACCCTGAACGTTTACGGTTCCCGAGAAAAAGCCGCCATCAGCCATATCATGGCCGATTTTGAAAAGGCCTTTAAAGATTACCACCTGCCCCCGTCCGTGACCATGGAACAGACCGGCGACATGAAGCAGTTTGAAAGCTCGGCCGGAAGAATGGTACGCGCCATCGGATTTGCGGTGGTGTTGATCTTTTTTACCCTGGTGACCCTGTTTGACAGCGTTAAGGTGGCTCTGATGATTGTACTCGCGATTCCCCTCACCATTATCGGGGCTGCCTGGACGCTCCTTCTATTGAATTACCATGTGTCCATGCCGGCAATGATGGGTTTCAACCTGCTCTCCGGCATCATAGTCAACAATGCCATTTTGTTGATTCACTTCGCCCAAGAAAAAATGGCGAATGGGTTTACCCCAAAAGAGGCCATGCTGGAAAGCATCCGTATTCGTACCCGGCCGGTACTGATGACGGCCTTTGCCGTGGCGGCCGGCATGCTCCCCGTTGCCCTTGGGTCCGCCATCGGACTCGAACGACTGGCCCCTCTTGGCGCCGTGGCAATCGGCGGTCTTATGGTGGGCACTTTCCTGACCCTGCTGTTTATCCCCCTTATTTTCGTTCTGCTGGTGAAAGACCCGGCATAGGTATTCTTTTAGGGAACTGGAAGAAAATAATATACGCATATCGTGCAGAACTTTTGTTCGTTTTCAAGGCGTGATGACAGGTGCATAGTTGGGCTATATGCCTGTTATCACAGCGTAGAAAGCGGGCAAAAGGGCAAGCAGGATGCGTAGATTATTTCTTGGAAGTTCCCTTATTCCTCATTGATTATTTTTCGGTAGGCCGGATCAAAGTCCTTCCAGAGATTCAACCCAATACGATTCTGGGTGTCCACAATTTCTTTCAGAACCTTTCGGTTGATCAGGGGGTTCATGAGTACCGCCCGCAGCACTACAATATTCTGCGGTCTGTATCGGGTGGATTCCAGGGTGGTACGAGAAACAAATGTGGTATCATCCCGCCTGAGGGCTTTGTGAAGCTTGATGTTCAGACCGTTTACGAGAAAATTGATCTTTCTGATTTTTTGTTCGGATTCCTTTTTCCCCTCACCTTTTTTTAATTCGGCCGTTTCTTCCAGAGAGGCAATATGAGATCTAAGGGTTTCAGGCAGGAAACGGTAGGTCAAAATAAACAGATCAGGATCGTTCAGCGATTCGAAATTTCCACAATGCTTGATCATGCCGAGTAAGTTTTCGGTCGCCTTTCGGGCCTGCCCCATGAGAACTCCGTAACCCTCTCGCCCAATAATTTTGAGGGAGGCCCAGGGCTTTAGGGCTGAAAAAGGTCTGGAACCTTCAATCGTAAAGCGGCCTATATCCACAGAATTTCGTCTAATAATATATTTTGATGAATGTCGGATCGTATTCAGGTCTTTCTCGTTACGGAACAGGATGAGGCCCATGCTCATGGGACAATAGAGCAACTTATGGGCGTCAACGGACACCGAATCAGCTGTTTCAATCCCCTTAAACAGACCTCGATATTCATCGGCCAGCAGGGCTGAACCACCCCAGCAGGCATCCACGTGAAAATAGGCCCCTGTTTCACGGGCAATTTTACCCAACGCATCAAGATCATCCACATTGCCGGTCTCGGTGGTGCCCGCGATTCCCACAATAGCGATGATTTTTGTTTTGCTTTTTTCGCCAGGCTTCTCAAAAGAATCTATTTTGCGGCGAAGCTTGCGGATGTTGATCCTGTTTTTTTCATCAACAGGAATGGTG
>JAGHDR010000339.1 GCA_021159825.1 Deltaproteobacteria bacterium
ATTTTGGCCTGCTCACATAGCATTAGTATGCTACGCAGTCCCAAATAGACGAATATGAAGCACTGTCCAAACATTTACATTGTAAGCCGAATATTTACAATACCTGTATCATTTGGTGCGTTTGAGACCGACCATGGCCCAAACCGCGCTAATCTCTCGGCACCCCATCAAACGGGCTATAACAAAATACACAACAACGCCGATTAAAACAAGGGCTGAAAGGGACAGTATTTTTTCTGAAAGCGCATTCGTAGCGGTTGTGTAAAACCATTTTCCGTGGCAGATGAAAACAATTGCCCCCATCACCAGGGTGGCGACAACGGATTTAGAAACGGATTTTAGAATCGGTCCGGCATGGATGAATAATCCTTTTTTCCAAAGAAAAAGGGCCAGCAACCCGAATTGAACAGCCGAAGCAACAGACAATGCCAGGGCAAGCCCTGCGTGTTTCATGGGACCCATCAGCATAAGGCTCGAAATAATATTGACACCCAACGAAATAATGGCAACTTTCACCGGTGTTTTTGTATCCTGAAGGGCATAAAATGCGGCAATCAGTACCCGCATACCGGAAAAAGCCCAAAGACCAACGGTGTAACAAATTAGGGCATCCGTTGTCATAGCCGAAGATTCAGCGCCAAAGGCGCCCCTTTCGAACAGCAGCACCACAATGGGCTTTCCCAGTATGAGCAGGCCGGCGGTTGCCGGCAGCACAATAAAAAATATAAGACCCAAGCCATGGTCCAGCGTTTTTTGAAACTGCGCATGGTCCTTCCGAGCGGCGTCACCAGAGAGAGATGGGAGGGCCGCCGTGGCAATGGCGATGGCAAAAACGCCCAAGGGAAACTGAACCAGTCGATCAGCGTAATAAAGCCACGAAACGCTGCCTTCCTTTAGAAATGACGCCAGCAGGGTTCCCACAAACTGGTTGAATTGATACACCGCCGAACCGAACACGGCGGGCAGCATGAGGTACCCAATGCGTTTAACCGCCGGATGAAATGGTTTCCACTTTGGAAAAAGCCTCAATCCCGCGCCATACACCCAGGGGATCTGCAGTGCCACCTGCAAAACGCCACCCAGGATAACCCCCATGGCAACCCCCACGATGGGTTCATCACAGTGGGGCGAAATGAAACAGGCAGCGCCGATGATGCCCACATTCAGTAAAATGGGCGCGGCAGCAGGTACCGCAAAATGGCGCAGGGAATTGAGCACCCCCATAAAAAAAGCCACCATACCGATAAAAAAAATGTAGGGGAAGGTTATGCGGGTAAGGAGAACCGTCAGATCATACTTAACACCCGAACTTCCGAAACCAAACGCCTGGATTTTTACGATGACGGGGGCAAAAAGGACGCCCAGGACTGTAATAACGGCCAGGATCAGGGAAAGTATTGTGAACACAATTCCGGCCAGTTCAAATGCATCTTCCTTGCTTTTAAGTGTTAAATACTCCGTAAAAACAGGGATGAATGCAATGGTCAGGGATCCTTCTGCAAAGAGACGTCGCAATAAATTTGGAATGCGAAGGGCCACAAAAAAAGCATCCGCCGCCATGCCCGACCCAAAAAGCGTGGCCATCACCATATCGCGCACAAGTCCCAGAATACGGCTCATCAGCGTGAAAAATGCAATGACGCCTGCGGGCCCGCTTAGTTTTTGTGTCTGTAATTTATACGATGTGTTTAAAGGCACACTTCCTTCCCGAATGACGCCGCACTTTTATACCGCTACTGGGCTACATTATCAGATCACCGGTAACACTTCAAGAATGTCGTCACAGAAGTTGAATAGGTGGTTCAATTATATCAACGGAATATGTGGATTTCCTGTCCCGATTGAAATATATTGGCGTACCCCGTCTGGAAAAAGTTTCGAGAAACAATCATGAAGACCCGGCTACGGGCAAAAGGAGACTTCTTATACCGGACTGGTGATCATCGGCCTGATCGGTTATCTGATCAATAGCGGGCTCAAGGTCTGCAAAAGAAAATTTGTCAAATGGCGAGTGTAAAACAGGATTGCGGAATAAAGAGCAACGTCCTTGAGTTTAAAGATGTGACCTTTGCATTTGAAGGGAAAACGCCGCTTTTCAGGGGACTGTCTCTTTTCATTCATGAGGGGGCTTTCTATCTGGTTAAGGGGCCCTCGGGTGCTGGGAAAACCACATTTCTTCGATTGATCAACCGCCTCGAAGAACCTATCTCAGGTGAAATACGGTTCCGGGACAAACCGTTCGATAGTTACTCACCCCCGGTCCTTCGCCGTTCATTATTATATATTCAGCAGACCCCAACCGTGGTGGATGGATCGGTGGAAGAAAACCTGCTTTTGCCCTTTTCCTTCAAAAAAAATCTCCATCTGGCACAACCCAAACGAAAGAAACTAAACAGCCTCTTAAAGGATGTTCACTTGCAGGATGTGGAAATGGATGATCATGCCATGAACCTTTCCGTGGGTCAAATTCAGCGCCTCTGCCTGGTTCGGGGTCTTCTGCTCTCGCCGGAGGTTCTGCTCCTGGATGAACCGACCAGCGCCCTTGACCGGAAAAGCGCTCAGGCCGTAATGGCACTCATTGAACGATTGAACGTTGAATCAGGCCTTACCATTTTGATCGTCACGCACAAAGCATACGGCCAGGGGCGTGTCAAGCCCAGATATTTACGGGTTGAGGAAGGCCGGATTGAGGAATCCCCATGACCCACAACATTATTGAAATCGGTCCATACCAACTGCTTTTGGCCTTGGTGTTCATCCTTGCGGCCGGGGGCGCATCCCTGTATCATGGTCTCAAGCTGGAGAAGGATCTCCTGGTGGGGACCATCCGTACCTTTGCGCAACTGTTTTTGCTGGGTTATGTGCTGAAATTCGTCTTTCGCCTGGATTCGGTCTGGTTGGTTCTGGCTGTATTCCTGTTCATGATCGTTTTTGCCGTTCAGATTATCCGGAGCCGCATCAACGAAAAGCAGGTGGCCTTTTTCTGGCCCATGTTGATATCCATGACCCTCAGTTATGCATTGGCGGCCTTTCTGATCACCGGCGTGGTCATCGGCGCTAACCCATGGTGGAAACCCCAGTATTTCATTCCCCTGGCCGGAATGCTCATCGGCAATTCCATGAATGCGGTGGCCATTTCCCTGGAGCGACTGCTGGGTGAACTGAAAAAACGGCGGCAGGAAGTGGAGATGATGCTATGTCTTGGCGCGGACTATCGAGAGGCCTCAAAGGACATGGTTAAAAACGCCATGCGGGCGGGTATGATCCCCTCCATCAATTCCATGATGGCCGTGGGCGTGGTTTTCATTCCCGGCATGATGACCGGCCAGATCCTGGCTGGGGCTGATCCGTTAATCGCCATCCGCTACCAGATCCTGGTGATGGTTATGCTCGTGGGCTCTACCGCCATACTCTCTTTTCTAGGGGTGCGCATCGTGTGCCGTCTCTGCTTCGGCCCGGCCCAGCAGCTCCTGCTGAGGAAGGTC
>JAGHDR010000233.1 GCA_021159825.1 Deltaproteobacteria bacterium
GGCCTGCAATCCACCCCGCTGGACCCGGAAGCGCTCCAAAGCGAATATGATCAGCTATTCGCTTTGGAGCGCTTCCGGGTCCAGCGGGGTGGATTGCAGGCCTTCAGAAAAGTGAACGGATGCGGAAAAGGGTTCGTGTCCCATCTCAAGGAAAGGAAGTGGGCCGAAAAAATCATCAGGGGCCAGGTTGATGAGAGCAAAGGGATGGTTTTTCATGTCTTCAACAATGGTCGCATTCCCTCTTGAAATCAGGAAAGGAGTTTCAACCTGCTCCCCTGGGCCGAGCTTTCCTTCTGAACTGAAAAAGGACTTTTCGTTTATGTGAACCCCGGAGTGAATTTCTGAAAGTCTTTCGGTCGTTTCCCTGAAGCGGTTGTCGAGACTTAAAAGAAGGCTCCTGAATTCATCGGAAAGGCTGGAGTACTCCGCATAAAGGGGGTCAAGGTCGAGGACGCCCAGGCGTATGGTTTCGGTCGCGGTGAATGTGGCAATACGGCGACGTCCCATGGTCATCATGGATGAGATGTTGCCGATGAACGCGCCTTGTCCCACACTCAAAATCTTTGTGGGTCCGGCGATGGTTTTTTTGGACATCTCCGCTGTCCCGTGGAGCACCATCCATATCCAGTTGCCGAATTCTCCTTCTTCAATAATCGTTGTTCCCTTTGAAAATTCTTCTTCCTCAACCAGAAAAGCGTAATGGGTGATGGGTTTTTTGATTAACGGCAGTTGAGATGAACTGTTCGCCCGACCGGGTTGTTTTTTTCTCGCCGATCCCGGTTCCAGCCGCTTGATAATGCCTTCATCCAGCATGCGAAGACCGTCGAGGACGATCTCCATCTGTCCTCTGTGAATGGTTTTTTCGGCGTCAATCTTTCCTTGTTTGAATTCAAATTGGCCGGTTGTCCAGCCAAACAGGGCATAGAGGGCCTCGAGACCGCGCAGGGAACTGTATGTGGCATGTGTGGGATTGCCCCGGAGAAAAGTAACGGAAGCCGGCCCCTGGGCGTGATAGTTTGTCAGTCTCAGGGTCCCTGTACTCTTGGTTGTTGCAATTAATTGCAGAAGATCCGGGATGCTCAAAAAACGAAGATTGCCTGAAAAAACCACATTTCCATCCATCTCGGATCCTTATGTGTTACGGTTCCCAAACCCGTCGTGCCAGTTGATTGTATGTGGGTTTTTCCGCCATTGTCAGCAATCGGTCACCGTTTAGAAAAAACAATATACCTTATATTACCTATTATAGCACATCGCTGCCGTCAATGCCATAGCATGACCATAAATCGTGCCAAAAAGATTTAAAAGCACAAAAAAAACCCCAATTCAAAGATCCAATCTTTGATTGGGGTTTGAGGAGAGGGGAAGAGGTTCAGTGGCCACAAACCGCCGATGCCAACCCTGGCCTTCTAGGGTTTTGGTGATGGTTTCTTTTGATGCCCTGTTACTCTTTTCTCCTCTCTTACGTCTATTTTCGTTCCGCGAAAACAATGGTTTTTCCATGCAGACCCGCTAGAACCGGGCCTGCTGAGGATGGGTTTGAAAGCCGAGGAAGTGCAATTCGAGTGATCCTGAGCCCCGGCGCGTCAACGTCGTACAACGGTGAAGGGGCTGCATCCCCGGGGGGGTGAACATCCTTGCCGTCAAAAAGATCCGCAGCATGATTCATCACCTGCCGGTCCAGGGTCAGCAACGCCGCCCCCTTCTCAATTCGGGTCCCAAAAAGTCCGAACCATGCTTCAAATATTAGATTGAGATGGCGGTCCGTGATGTAAGGATAGGTGGCGGAGAGGGGAAGGTCATTAAAAATATCAGGAATCGGCTGTCCTCCCTCCATTGCCTCTGCCAGAGGGGATTTAGTTTTCGTTACCCGTTGCAGCATGACCTCGGCGGTTTTACGGTCCTCTTCCAAACTGTTGGCAAGGTGGAGAATCAGATGCCATTTCAGGGTATTTTTTTGGGCGGGATCAATCTCATCTTTTTCGGCATCGCGGATGGCTTTCCTGATGGACCATGTCTCACTTCCTGTTTCGGTGTCGGAAAAGTGAGTTGGGCGGGCTCCGCCCCGGTTTTCCCTCATCCACCCTTGATACTCGGAAAGAAGATGCTTGAAATCCCTTTGGGGTTTCAAAACCTCGGGCGGAAAACAGATTTTCAGCATGCCCTTTTCAATAAGATTTGAGAGAACCGTCGATTCCGTGAACCAGGGTTGACAGATTGTCAGGGATCCGAAGGTTTTAATCAAACGTTCGAGACCCCCCTTTTCAATGTGGGTGTGGGGAAACAGGACCATCGGTGTCTGGGTCAAGGGCTTTTTAATCCTCGTTTAGCTCAGTGATGTTTGCATAAAAGTTCAGTGCGTCCGGGTTACTCAGCGCATCCTTGTTGAGGACCGGTTGACCCTCAATGGTTTTTTTCACGGCCATCTCCACTTTTTTCATATTCAGGGTATAGGGAATATCCGGGACGGCAATGATTTTGGCCGGTACATGCCTGGGGGAGGCATGGGTTCTGAGGGTTGCTTTAATCTGTTTTTTCAGGTCCTCGGTCAGTTCATGGCTTTCCGCCATTTTGACGAAGAGGACCACCCGAACATCATTATTCCAATTCTGGCCTACCACCAGGCAGTCGGCGATTTCAGGGATCTGTTCAATCTGGCGGTATATCTCAGCGGTACCGATACGTACCCCCCCGGGGTTCAGGGTGGCATCGGACCGCCCGTAAATGACTATGCCCCCCCGGTCATTGATTTCGATGTAATCCCCGTGTCTCCAGATATTGGGATACACATCAAAATAGGCGGCATGGTACCGCTTGCCCTCGGGATCGTCCCAGAAATAGATGGGCATGCAGGGGGCGGGCGCTGTACATACCAGCTCACCCTGCTCATTGATGACCGGTTTTCCATAAGGGTCAAATGCTTCGACCTTCATGGCTAACTGCCGGCATTGGAGCTCACCGGCATAGACCGGACCCATGGGGTTGCCGCCGGCGAAACAGCCATTGATATCCGACCCCCCCGATATGGAGGCCAGTTGAAGATCGCTCTTAACCTCATCATAGATGAATTCAAATCCTTCCTCGGAAAGGGGTGAGCCTGTTGACATAATGGCTTTCAGTGGGGAAAGATCGTATTCCTTGCCCGGTTTTACCCCCGCATTCTGGAGGGCCGCGATATATCCCGCGCTGGTGCCGAAAATGGTGATTTTTTCGTCCTGCGCCATTTTCCACAAAGCGCCCGGGTCGGGATAAAAGGGATTTCCGTCAAAAAGCACAAGGGTTGCGCCCACACTCAGTGAGGTGGTGAGCCAGTTCCACATCATCCATCCGCAGGTGGTGAAATAAAAAATATTGTCTTCACGCTTCAGGTCCGCATGCAGCATCAGTTCTTTCATATGATGGATCAGGATGCCCCCTGTGCTCTGGACCATGCATTTGGGAAGACCCGTGGTGCCGGAGGTAAACATGATGTAGAGGGGATGATCGGCGGGAAGTTGTTCAAACTGAATTTCCATCGGGTTGTAGTTGGACCTGATTTCATCGTAGCCGGCGGCATTGGGAACACGGCTGATGTCGGGGTCCTCTTTAACATAGGGAACCACGATGACTTTTTCAATGGAAGGGAGATCCTTCAAGATATCCGCCACCCGGCCCAGGGAATCCAATTCTTTCCCTTTGAAGAGATATCCGTCGGCGGTAAACAGCACTTTGGGCTTGATCTGGCCGAAGCGATCCAGCACCCCTTTGATGCCGAAATCGGGTGAGCAGGAAGACCAGGCGGCGCCGAGACTGGTGGCCGCCAGCATGGCGATGATGGTCTGGGGCATGTTGGGCATGAAGCCCGCCACGCGATCATCAGGACCCACACCCAGCTCTTTGAGGTACTGGGCCAGTTGCGATACTTCATTGTAGAGTTCCGCATACGTTATTTGAATGGTATCGCGACTTTCGCCTTTAAAAATGAGGGCCACATGGTCGTCCCGATAGCGGAGAAGGTTTTCCGCAAAGTTTAGCCTCGCTCCCTGAAACCATTTGGCGCTAGGCATTTTGGTGATATCGTCCACCACCTGTTCGTAGGATCTGGAGACCTTGATTTGGGCAAAATCCCACATGGCTGCCCAGAAATCAGGGATATTTTCAATGGACCATTGGTAGAGCTGGTCGTAATCCTCAAAATCTTTGTTGAATTTTTCGTTGATGACCCCCATGAACCGGTAAATATTGGAATTTTTGATCCTCTCTTCCGATGGTTGCCACAACAATTTGCCCATTTTTCACTCCCTCTGCAGTCTAACAATGTTAATTGTAAACAATTATACTTTTTCTATAGCACTAACTGAACAGGTTTTCAAAAGAAACTGTATCTCTATTTTGCCCCGCCATTTAGCGATGCCAACGCAAGAAAAAGAGCGTGGGTGCCTGAACGTCCGTGCCCTCCTACCCACAAACAGTTCAAAGGCGGGCAATTGGGAGCAGAAACAAAAAAAGGACTACGGTTTGACCCGTAGCCCCTTGCTTTTTGATGGTGGGCGATCGGGGATTTGAACCCGAACCTTATCAATAATTTTAACTACTTACAAGGCGAGTGGCAAAGAAGTGGCAAAGACGGCTTAATTTTCGACAAAATTGTAGTTCAAACTTACAGTATGTTTCTATTTTGATATAAGCCTGTTCCATTCCATTCATACAAGATCCGCAATTCCGACGCACTAAGCGCCTATTCTCTTTTATAACATATCATAAGAGTAAATATTCGGCTTGCCCCTTCATGAATCAATTTTTCAA
>JAGHDR010000120.1 GCA_021159825.1 Deltaproteobacteria bacterium
CTGCAAGGATCCTCTTTTATCGTTCCCGGTATCGGTTTTTTGAGAAATGGCACAAAAAAACCTACTCCCTGGTTCGCCTGTTTGCCTTTTCCCGGTTGCTGGTCAACACCCTGTTGAACCTTTCCGCTGTGGGATTCACCCTGGGGTTAAACAGACGATTCAGGGAAAAGCTGATGATTTACACAAAACTGGTGCTTTGGCACCTCAAAGGATGCCCATAAATGAAAGAAATGGAAACCGCACAACTTTTGAAAGGAACACCGAAACTTCCGAAAGAAAACGGTCCCATTCTGGTCATACAGCTTGGGGATATTGGGGACGTGGTATTGACCCTGCCTACCATAGGGGCGCTGGGGAGCGCTTTTCCAAAGCGTTCTCTGGTCCTGTGTGTCAGGGAGCATGCCCGGGAATTAATGGAAGATTGTCCCTGGGTCCACCATGTGCTGAGCGTAAACAAACAGAGACGGAAGTTCAAAGCGGAACTGGATCATCAGCTTCAGTTCTTTAGGGCCCTTCGAGGACACCGATGCGATTTGGCCATTGAACTGCGGACAGGCACCCGCGGCGCAGTGATTGCGCTGCTTTCAGGGGCACGCACCCGAATCGCCCGCTATGCCAATGACGGAACCTTGTGGCGGAACCGCCTTTTTACCCATCTTGTAAGGCCCACCCGCGAAAACATTCAATATGCGGCCCGGCACAACTTGAATATCATGGCGCCTTTTGGACTCGTCGAAACAGACCCAAAGCCGACCATTTCAGTCCCGGAGCGCCGTCGCAGAAAAGCAGAAGCCCTTTTTCTAAAAACACGAATTCCACAGGATAGGCCCCTGGTGGCGGTGCATCCATTTTCACTCTGGAAATACAAGGAATGGCGGCTTTCTGAAATGGCGGCCCTGCTGGATCGGATTCAGTCTGAATACAACTGCAACCTTGTGATTACCGGCGCCCCCAATGAAAGGAAACGGGCCAAAGATCTTATTGGCATATGTAACCGAAAACCCTATAATCTGGCCGGTGAAACGTCCATTGGCGAACTTCCCGCTGTCTTTGGGGCATGCAGCCTCTTCATCGGTGTGGATACGGCGGCTCTGCACATTGCCGCGGCCGTGGGGGTTCCCACGTTAGGCATATTCGGCCCGTCGTCCTGGACAAACTGGGCCCCACGGGGGCATGACCACCTCGTGGTTGAAAAAGGCCTGCCTTGTCAGCCCTGTAGCCAAAAAGGTTGCGATGGTTCCGAAAAGAGCCGTTGCCTGACGGAATTGACCGCGCAGGAGGTCCATACAATGATAGAGGGAATTTTGGATAGAACCCTGGTCGGAAAGGATGAAGGATGAAGGATGAAGCCGAAAGGATGAAAGGGGCAGGAGGGCCATTTTCATCCTTCATCCTTCATCCTTCATCCTTCAAAACCGGCGTGCTGGCAATGGCCATGTTCTTGTATTTTGCAGGCCTCGGCAGCTATCCACTACTGGATCCAGATGAAGGGCGTTACGCTGAAATTCCCCGCGAAATGCTGGAAAGCGGTGATTTTATAACCCCCCGGCTTAATTATGTGAAATACTTTGAAAAGCCCCCCCTTTTCTATTGGCTCACCGCAGGGAGTATGGCACTTTTCGGCCAGAAAGAGTGGGCGGTTCGTCTGGTGCCGGCTGTGGCGGGATTTCTGACCCTTCTGTTGATTATGGGGTTGGGAAAAAGAATCTTTGATGGGCCGACCGGCGTCATGGCTGCCTGGATTTATCTCACCAGTGTGATCCCGGCGGTTCTGGCGCGACTGCCGATTATCGACGGGATTTTCAGCCTGTTTTTGACCGCCACCTGGGGCGCTTGGTGGTTGGGGTATAAAGCGCATACAAAACAAGCGAGGCAGCTTTGGTATTGTATTTCCTGGGCCTGTCTCGGTCTGGCGGTCATGACCAAGGGCATTGCGGCCATTGCACTGACGGGATTGATTGCAGGTGGTTTTATCCTTTGCCGCCGGGACTGGCGGGCGTTGTTATCCTTTGTATGGGTACCGGGTCTGTTGATCTTCGCCGTCATCGTGGTTCCCTGGCATTGGGCCGTGAGCGCGGAGAATCCGGGATTCTTTCATTTTTATATTGTGGTGCAGCATTTTGCCCGTTTGGTGAGCTATGAACACGCCAAACCCTTCTGGTTTTTTATTGCCATCTTCCCTTTCGGTATGCTGTTGTGGACGGCGTTTTTTTTCCCCGCTGCGGCAAAATCCTTCCGGGAAGCATTCAAGGCTGTCAGATTACCCCGGGGAAACGGGGGGCAGGGGGAGGAGAGCATTCTCTTTCTGGTCATCTGGGTCATTGCGGTGATCGGCCTGTTCAGTCTGAGCAGCTGCAAGCTTATTCCCTACATTCTGCCCGCATATCCGGCCATGGCACTTTTGACGGCACATTTTGTGAGGGGTCGGGCCTTTATGAAACGCTCCGTCCGTTGGGGTGTCGCCTTTCCAGCCATCCTGCTTCTGGTGTGTGCCGGGGTCTTGATGCCACTGGCCATGCGGCAGGACACACTGTCCGTGGCTGAATGGGTGCCGGTCGTTCGGGTGGGACAGGCAGGCCTCATTATAGGCAGCCTCTTTCTGCTGGTATCCCTCTTTAAACGCCGGCTGGTCCCCTTTGCCACCGGTTTTGCCATGGTGCTGCTTTTTCCCGCCATGCTCATGGTCGTACCGTCAGTGGCCCAATACCGCAAAGTCGGCGGGTTCATCAAAGCCATGCCAAGGCCATTGCCCCAGGAAATCCGGATTGCCGAATGGCGCAACTACGATCAGTCCTTGAGCTTTTACAGTGGCAGAAGGACCATTCTGGTGGATGAGATCGGTGAACTGGCATACGGCAGTTCCGTGGGAAACCACGAGGAGTATTTCCTAAACGGTGAAGAAAGCCTTAAGCGTCTTGCCATTGATGTCCCCCTGCTGGTGAATATCCGTCCCAGTCACTGGCCAAAAGTTCGAAAATGGAAGACCTTTAAGCCCGTTGCCGCCAACACCACCAATGTCATGGTCGGCAACACGGCGTTCTTTCGTCTGACCGGCCTTGAGCCATGGCCTGATTCGGCCATTACACCGCCGCCCCTGCTGCTGATGCCCCGGCACCGGGAGAAGGCAAAATCCAATGGTAGTTACCCAAAGCAATGAATGTTTTAACCCGATATCTTCTCAAGGAATTCTTCAAGCTGCTCATTGTCTGCCAGCTTGTTTTCATTGCGCTGTACCTGATGATTGATTTTGCCGGTGGAATAGATGATTTCATTAAAGCCAATGCGCCAAAAGGCGTCATGATTGCCTATTTTGCTTTTAAAATCCCGGCCATTGCAAGCCAGATGTTGCCGCCTGCCACACTGACCACGGTCATTATCCTATTCAGCCTCATGAAAAGGAACAACGAGATGGTCGCTCTGAAGGCCAGCGGTGTCAATGTCTGGCAGATCGCACAACCGCTCGTTTTGCTTGCGGCATTTTTCTCTATTGCCCTGTTTCTATTTTCCGAAACCATCGTTCCCTATGCCAGTTCCAGGTGTAATGAAATATGGCGGATTGAAGTCAAAAAGGAGCATCCCGGTCGATTCCACGGGCAAAACCATATCTGGTACAAAGGCAAGGATTGCATTTACTTCATCAGACAGTTTGACAACCGGAAAATGATGATGGTGGACCCCACTTTCTATTTTTTTGACGACAAGTTCAAAATTACCAAGAGGATCGATGGACGCTCAGCGATCTGGAAGAACAGTGCCTGGCAGATTCAAAATGGTATTGTTCAAAACCGTGAGAAGGATGGGGGTTACGATCTTCACAAATTTGAATATCTGGACGTAAAGCTCGGTGAAAGCCCCGAGGATTTTGTGCAGGAAAACGTAGAGCCTGAAGAGATGGGGTATGTCCAACTCAAGCGATTTGCTCAACGGCTTAAACTGGAAGGGTATGACGCCACCCGGTATTTTGTGGAGCTGAACATCAAGATTGCCTTTCCTTTTATTGTCTTCATCATGATGCTCATCGGTATCCCCATTGCCCTCTGGAAAAAGGGGATGGGGTCGCCCGTGGCTGTTTCAATCGGTATCTCACTCTGTTTTGTTTATCTGCTTATTCTGGGACTTTCCCGAACCTTGGGTTTTGCGGGGATTCTGCCACCGGTTTTCTCGGCATGGCTGGCCAACAGCATATTTCTCTTTTTAGGCGTCTATCTGATGATTCATGCCAATCGCTGATCGATTCTAAACCCTTATTTTGGAGGAAATCCATGAATCCCATTATTTGCTTTATTGACGATTCCAAATTTGAGCATGAACTGGTTCGGAGTGAAATTGCCCCTTGTGCGCCGCGCTTTCAATTTGTTCAAGCATACACGTTTGATGAAGCGAGATCATTATTGCAGAATGCTGCGCCGGCGTTATTTCTCCTGGATCTCTGGGGGCAGGATGATACCGTGACCAACTCTCAAATCACGCCCATGGAGGATGTTCTTGAAAAAATTGCCGACTTCCCCACCCCGGCGGACGTCTATGCCGGGTTGAATGACGTCAAGGGGGATGTAAACAATGAATATCTGAAGCGTTTTTTTGCCATTGTCGACAGCTGGCGAACCCTGTTTGAGAGCGTATGCCATAAAGTGGGGCAAAATCGAAAGTATGGTCTTTCAAACCTGCAACAGGCAAGAAAGGTTTACCCGGGTGTACCGGCGGTTTTTTATACGAGAAAGTCGTTGATCAATGACGCGGTTGCCATGTTCAAAGCCGGCGCCGATGGCCTTTTCATCAAACCATCGGGAAAAACCGATGATGAAACCCATCGCCTCACCAGGGAAAATGCCCCGTTTCTGCTCAAAGACCTTGAAAGAATCATGGTCAGCTAAGGCGAGCTACGCTCGCAAGCAAAAGTACAGGCATATTGCAGGTTTTTGACATGTACAGACCTCGTTAAGCCCTGAACAATTTTTCGGTTGACCAAA
>JAGHDR010000303.1 GCA_021159825.1 Deltaproteobacteria bacterium
ACGGCCAGTCCATGGCCTTGCATATTACACATGTGACAGCGCCGAGTCCAGGACTTTGTCTGGCCTGATACTCTTTTTAAATATTCCCACTTTTTTGTATTACACCCTCTCCAATTGACTGAACTTACTCCCCGACTGAATCAATACAACCTCAAGACAAAAGAAAAGATTGAAGAAGCGATCAAAAAAGCAACCAAAGGTGCATCTGATTTATTCCAAATTCAGCTCATCAAGGACAAACAAATTGTTCAGCGCCAGATAGGCCCTGGAAAGCCGGGACCCAACACACGGTATAAAGAAGAAGAAAATATTTCCTACCGCCTCGAGTGGGAGTTAGATCACAAGGCCATAAAGGATCTGGCTTCCCGCGATGGCATTTTCCCTCTCATTACAAACGCGGATATCGATGCGGCAGAAGTTCTTAAAGCGTACAAAAATCAACCTTATCTGGAAAAAAGAATGTACACAGCCAAGTCCATTTTAAAGGTTGCTCCTGTTTTTCTCAAAAAGACGGATCGAGTCGAGGCGATGACTTTTCTTTATTTTATTGCGCTAATGATTGTCAGTCTGATGGAACGGAATATCCGAAAAAATATGGCTGAACAAGGGGTTGAAAAACTGCCCATTTTACCCAACGGCATGAATACCAAAAAACCAACCTGGAATAACCTCAACTATTTTTTCAAAAATGTTCATCTCAGCATTGTTGAAAAACAAGACCAAATTATTCAGACAGTTACAAAGGGTGTTACGCAATTACACGAAATCGTGTTGAAATTATTAGGAGTTCCGCCATCTGTGTACGCTGCAATCAAAGACCAGTGGTGGCTTTTTAAGAATGTAGGCTTACCTAAAAATCTTGTCTCCACATAATTCGAAAACCTATGCTCTAATCGTGCGAAATGTAAGATAAACGATCCTCAAAATTAGTTTTAAGGATGTTGTGGACCATCAAAATGCAAATGTCCAGGAGAATCGGCATACAAATGCTTTCGATGCGTTTTTAATCCAAAAAATGTTACTCGAAAGGTGCGGAATGTAGGCTTCAGTCATTTCTATATGAGCTTCTTGGGCTAATCTCAATAAATTATGAGAGCGAGGTACCTGTTGATTGTTGGGAGCGAACTTGTTCTTACACTTTTTTCAGAAACAGGCTGGTGTTGACGCCGCCGAATGCGAAGTTTTGAATAGAGGCGATCTTGATCGGGGTTTCACGTAACCTTCCGGTGTGGCGAATCGTGTCGCATCTGGGATCAACCTCCTCCAGGTTCAGGGTGGGCGCGATAAACCCCTTCTCCATCATAAGGAGGGTGATAATCGTTTCAATGACGCCGCACGATCCCATGGTGTGCCCCATGTAACCCTTGAGACCCGTGACGCAGGGTCCCTTTCCATAGACTTTTGAAATGGCCATGGACTCGGCTACATCGCCCATTTTCGTGGCTGTGGCATGGGCGCACACAAAATCAACATCCTCAGGGCCTATTTCCGCATTTTTCAAACCCTGCTGAATGGTTTCTCTGATACCGTCCATGTTGGGCAGGATCAAATCGCCGCCGTTATTTCCGCACCAGAAACCGATGACCTCTCCCAGGATGTTTGCCCCTCTTTTTTTGGCGAATTCGTATTCTTCCAGCAGAACCGCGCCGGCCCCTTCTCCCACCACCAAACCGTCCCGCTTTACATCAAAGGGGCGGGGGGTGAGATGGGGTGTCTGGTTGTATTCCGTTGAGCAGGCCAGCAGGTTGTCAAAAACCGCCACGGTGGTGGTATCATACTCGTCGGCCCCTCCGCAGACCATGGCATCCTGCATGCCGTATTTGACGGCTTCGTAACCGTATCCGATGGATTGGCTGCTGGTGGTGCATGCCGTGGAAGAGGCGATCACACGACCGGTAATTTCAAACATTTTGGTAATGTTGACCGCTGTGGTATGGACCATGCTTTTGAGGTAATCCACTGCGCCGATGGCGGAGAACCGCTCTTCCGAGCCGCTGAAAAAATGCTCATAGATCTGCCTCTGCACGGTTGGACTGCCATGGGTGGAGCCAAAAGCCACCCCAAGCCTGCCCGAAGATATGAAGTTCTGCGCCAAACCGGCGGATTCAAGCGCCTCTTTCACCACCTGGCAGGCGTAATAGGCCACCGGTCCCATGGTTTTGCGATACTTTCTTTTAAAGTTGAAATCAATGGGATAACTGACGGTACCGAATACCTGTGATTCCACGCGATCGGTCAGGAGATCGTCTTCCCGGATCTTCTTTACGCCTGATTTTCCATTGATGAGGCTGTCGATCAGCTCATCTTTGGCATGGCCGATGGGTGTGATGGCGGATGCGGCGGTAATGACGACTCTTCTTTCCATGTTATGCCTGTTCTCAAAAACCTACATCAAAGCCCTTTTTACGGCAAGGGATTCCACGTAATCGCATATTTGGTTGACGGTGCGAATCTCCATGGCGGCCTTTTTTTCCTGGCGGGTTAATGCCGAACCCAGCATTTTTTCGATTTCACCCAGAAGCTCAAGCGCATCAATGCTGTCAAAATCATGATCTTCGGTGAGGTTATCATCTAACCCCGGATCAGTGATTTCAAATTCCGTTTCAAAAATTTTCAGTATGTTCTTTTTTATTTCATCTCGTGTCATTGAGGGCGCCTCGTTTTTTTTATTTCAGCGCTCGGTCCTGAAAGCAAAAACGGCCGACAGCTAAAAGTTAATGGTATTGAATTGCACAGGAGATGTCAATGCGGAACGAACCTCTAATTATGGGTTTGGAATTAGTGAATTTTTTTACCCAGAAAGGGCTCAAAGTGATACCACTGAAAAGGGTGTTGCAGGATATTTTCCGCCAGATGATCGGCATATTTCTGTGCTGTTTTTTCAATGGCTTTGCGCCTGTGGGCACGTGAAGCACTTTCAATTTTAATGGGCTCACTGATTGAAACATGATAGCACCCCTTGCCGGTGCGCCAGGCAAAAAAGACATACAGGGGAACGTTTGAAAGGAGCGCAAGGAGGTAAGGGGTTTCGGGAAGCGCCGCTTCGTATCCCAGAAAAGAGACCGGAACACTTCGCTGATCCGGGCGCCAGAGCACATCGCCTGCCATGGACACCATGCCGCCGCTTTTGAGCTGTTTAACCCCTTCTACGATATCAAACGGAGAGCCGCCCTCCTTGTCAACGGCAATCACCTTGATGCCTGCACCCGTAAAATCGTCCTTTTGAAAACTTTCAATCTGCTCTTTTTGGTTTTTCCCCATGTAAAGTAATAAGTCGATTTTCGGCAGTTCCCGCTTCAAATGATGGGCGGCAGCATCCCAGTTTCCCGCATGGGACATCATCATCACGCCCCCTGAGCGATTTTTGACGGCACGCTCAAGATGTTCCATGCCTGTAGAGGAGAAGGTGGCGTTTTCCGAAGGGCTTGCAATCATGGCCCTTTCGAGGAAAACATCCGTAAAATCATGGAATTGTTTCCAGGTACACCATATGTGGTATGGCAGGCGCCGGTTTGGAAAAAGCGCTTTGTAGAAGTTGAGCCCTGTTCTGACGCGATGGGGGCGGAAAACAAAATAGCCCGTGGCAACAAACCAGGCAAAGAGCTTGAAAAACCATGGCCCGAATTTTACGGATCCGGCGATGAGTGTTTTATAGAACCATCCCTTCATGATTCAGATTCCGGCAAATGATAGGATTGTCCATGGA
>JAGHDR010000395.1 GCA_021159825.1 Deltaproteobacteria bacterium
CCTATATTATGTAAATTGAAATATGTTTTTCTCCCTTTAACAAGGACCCTGATGATGTCGAGATATTCAACCAAGACCGTATGGTTTGTTTTGCTGCTTATCTTTCTCTTTTTATGGTTCAAGAAAGAGGACAGATCGTTTTTTCCGGAAAAAAGACCCACGGTGGAATCCCTGGACTTCAATACCCCTGAACTTTCAATGGTGGCGCAACCGGCCGTTTACTCTCCCGATGAGAAAATCAATGTGGATGTGTTTGAAAAAGTTCATCCGGCGGTGGTTAATATTGCCAGCACGATCCTCGGCATGAACTTCTGGATGGAAGTGATCCCGAGGCAGGGACAGGGATCCGGTTTTATTATTGACCGAAGGGGATATATCCTGACCAACAACCATGTGGTGGCCAAAGCTCAGAAACTGACGGTGACCATGGCGAGTGGAAAAAAAATTGACGCCACCCTGGTGGGTCGGGACCCTAGAACGGACCTCGCGGTGATTCGAATCCCTCCCGGTGATGTGGAAGCGGTGGCCACCCTGGGAGATTCGGACAAACTTCGGCCCGGCCGGAAAGCCATTGCCATCGGGAATCCATTCGGGCTTTCCCATACCCTGACCACAGGTATTATCAGCGCACTTCATCGAAGCATCAGGACCAAAGACGGCAACGAGATTGAGGATCTGATACAGACGGACGCCGCCATTAATCCGGGGAATTCAGGGGGCCCCCTTCTGGATTCAAACGGCCATGTCATCGGGATCAATACGGCCATTTTCAGCCTTTCGGGTGGATACCAGGGGATTGGGTTTGCCATACCCATTAACCAGGCAAAGCGTGTGGCAACGCAACTCATTACTTCCGGAAGGGTGGTCAGGCCCTGGCTCGGCATTTCGGGGCTTTCCCTGAGTCCCTCTCTGGCTGAAGGCCTGGGCCTCGGCGTGTCTCAAGGTGTGCTGGTGGTTCAGGTGGTCCGCGGTGGGCCCGCGCACCAGGCCGGGCTCCGGGGTGGGGACCGGGAAGTGCTGATCAGGGGAATCCGGCTTCGGTTGGGAGGGGATATTATCACTGATATTAATGGTATTGCCGTAGATGACATGAAGCAACTGGTTCATCATGTGGAGCAGATGGACGTGGGTGAGGCGGTGGATCTGGGAGTTATGAGAAAAGGTTTTTCAAAACGTATCCGCGTAATGCTTTCCGAAAGACCCTGATTTTGGGGAAATGTCAATGAAGAACAAAAATGAATTGACCCTGGGCAGCAAAAGTGGTTAGTCCTAAGAAATATGCTTTCCGTAGGGTAGATGTGCTAATTCACTAATTCAACCGCCAGTTGGATGTGTTTACATGGGAACTGTTATTTCCATATCAAGTCAGAAGGGAGGGGTGGGGAAAACGACCACGGCGGTCAACCTTTCAGCGGCCCTGGCATTAATGGAAAAAAAGGTGCTTCTGGTTGACCTGGACCCCCAGGGGAATACCACATCAGGCCTGGGTGTTGACAAAACAACGCTTCAGAAAAACATGTATCACGCCCTGGTTGATGGGGTTGCGCCGCAGGAAATTATCCTTCCAACCACTCTGGCTTTTCTGAAGTTGCTGCCTGCCCGCATGGAACTGTTCAGGACGGAAATCGAACTGATGAAGTCCCCCGACAAGGAAAAAAGACTTCGGTATTTTCTGGATCGGATAACGGATTCTTTTGATTACATTTTGTTGGACACGCCCCCGTCTTTAGGGCTTCTCACCTTTAACGCTCTTACAGCGGCAGATTTTCTGCTGATTCCCATGCAGTGTGAAGTATATGCTCTGGATGCGGTTGCGCCTTTGATGCAAGTCATGGATATTATCAAAAATACCGGAAACCCCGGGCTGCGGATGGGGGGGATTCTTCTGACCATGTTTGATGTGGGTGAAAGCGATGGTCAGCGTATTTGTGAGGTTGCCAGGGAGCGGTTCGGACACTTGCTGTTTAAAACGGTGATCCCCAGGGATATCGCATTAAAAAACGCGCCCATGGAGGGTACCCCGATTTTTCTTAAAGATGTGGGGGCGCTCGGTGGCAGATGTTATCTAAATCTTGCAGGAGAAATCCTGCATTTAAAGTGAAGGAGTCTTGCATATGAGAGTCGCAGATCCCGAGGCCATTCGAAAAGGGGAGAAAGCTTTGGCTGACGCCATTGCTTCGAATTTTGACCGCAGCGTGATTCAGGAAATTTTCAAAAAGGTTCATAACCTGGATGTGGGGGAAGACATCAAGTGTAAGAATGCATCCATGGTGGTTCATGGGGATAAGGTGGCATATTCGATGAGTCTTGAGGTTTTGGTGAATCTTTCCGTGTTTTTGGACAGATCAGGAAAATTTATCTCCATTTCCAGCAGCGATGTTGCGCCCGAATCCTCACCCGAAACCGAAAAACCGATGGTGGAGACGCCTGCCGAGGAAACGGCAGATGCAGAACCTCAGAGCGCAGAGGTACAGGAAGGTGATGCATCTGCTTCGGGCGGAAGCTATGAATCGGTTTTAAGGGAATTTGCGCCCATCGAAGCAGAGAAACCAAACCTGTAATACGACCGACCCGCCAAACCTGCGCTTTTTTTCTATTCGTGTTGAAATATTGAGGTCCAGTGTCCCACGTTGGGCTTGATTTCAAGTTGGCCCGTTTCCTGGAGCAGTTCCATCCCCATGGTCACCGCGAAAAACAGCATGATCCCGATGCCCGGTGCCAGACCGGGCTTGAAAGTCTTTCGCATTTTGATC
>JAGHDR010000401.1 GCA_021159825.1 Deltaproteobacteria bacterium
AAAGGAAAATGCTCCGCGCTTGCGAACCATGGCGGTTCACGGGAATCAGTATCATGACGCCGGCGCCGACGCGGTTCAGGAACTGGCCTTTGCCATGGCAACAGGAGTGGAATATTTGCGTGAAATGTTGTCGCGGGGGATTTCCATTGATGACGCAGCCCCGAGGGTTTGTTTTTCTTTTTCCGTAGGGAGCGATTTTTTCATGGAAATGGCAAAATTGCGCGCGGCCAGACTGCTTTGGGAAAGAGTCGTTGACGCCTTTGGTGGAAATGATGCTTCAAAACGCCTGTTTATGCATGTGCGCACCTCATGGTGGAACAAAACGGTCACCGACCCTTACGTTAATATGCTCAGGGTTACGACAGAGGCTTTTGCCGCCATATGCGGCGGTTGCGACAGTCTGTACGTGGGCGCTTTTGATGAACCTGTCGGGCCGCCCGACGCGTTTTCAAGGCGTATTGCCAGGAATGTTCAGATTATACTCAAGAATGAAAGCCATCTGAACAGCGTCGTGGATCCCGGAGGGGGGTCCTGGTATACCGAAGTTCTTACCGATGCCATTGCCGGAAAGGCCTGGCGGCTTTTCCGGCAGGTGGAAAAAAAAGGCGGCATGCTCAAGGCGCTTCAGCAAGGGTTCCCTCAAGAGCAGGCAGCGGAAACAGCCTTAAGGCGAGCTAAAAACATCGCTGTGCGTAAAGACGTGTTTGTGGGTACGAACAAGTATCCCAACCTGATTGAAAAGCCGATTGAGAAAGCCGACCCTGATTACGAAGTATTTCACAAGGAGCGATCTTTATGTGTGGCTCAATATCAGGCATCGGTTGATCCTGACAAGTTAAAAGAGGCTCTGGATCACTTGATTCAAGGCGCTGATCGTACTGCGGGTGGTGTGGTTAAAAATGCGATTGCAGCGGTCGCGGCAGGCGCGACTCTCGGTCAATTTACAGGCGCTTTACGTTCAAAAAAGAGTATAAAAGGAGGTTCAAAAGAAGGTTCAAAACCAACCATAACGCCTCTTCGGATTCAGAGAGGGGCCGCAATGTTCGAGTCTCTCCGCAAGGCGGCCGATGATCATGTTAAAAAAACGGGATCGAGACCCAAGGTGTTTCTGGCAAACATGGGTCCCATCCCGCAACACAAGCCGCGGGCTGATTTTTCAACAGACTTTTTCAGCACAGGCGGTTTTTGGATTATTGGCAACGATGGATTTCAGGATATTGACGCGGCTGCTGACGCGGCGGTCAAATCGGGTGCAAATATCGCCGTAATCTGCTCAACGGACAAAACATATCCGGATATTGTTCCCCCGCTATGCCGTGGGATAAAGGAGATTAAACCGGGCATGACGGTGCTGGTGGCGGGTTATCCGAAGGATTATATTGATGCATTCAAGGAATGCGGAGTGGATGACTTTATACATGTCCGTTCAAATGTCTTTGATGTGTTGGAAAAATTACAAAAAAAAGCAGGTGTGACATCATGAATATGCCGGATTTTACCACCATTGATTATTGCGCGCGCCCCCTCCCGAGCAGTGAGAAGGCGTGGAGAAAAGCGGTTGAAAAGGAAACCGGCCGATCTGTTGAGGACCTTGCATGGAAGACCATGGAACAAATTGACGTCAAGCCGGTTTACACCCCCGACGATATAAAGGGTCTCGAGCATTTGGGTTATGCGGCAGGGATTGCGCCCTATCTCAGGGGCCCCTATCCCACCATGTATGTTCAGCGGCCGTGGACCGTGCGGCAGTACGCGGGTTTTTCCACGGCTGAAGAGAGCAATGCCTTTTACAGGCGGAATCTTGCCGCCGGGCAAAAGGGGCTTTCCATCGCATTCGACCTGGCCACCCATCGTGGGTATGATTCAGACCATCCCAGGGTTATCGGCGATGTGGGTAAAGCCGGTGTGGCTGTTGATTCCATTCTCGATATGAACATCCTGTTTGACGGTATCCCCCTTGACAAGATGTCCGTTTCCATGACCATGAATGGGGCCGTGTTGCCTGTCCTGGCCTTCTATATCGTGGCGGCGGAAGAGCAGGGCGTAAAACAGGCGCAGCTTGCAGGGACCATACAGAATGATATTCTCAAGGAATACATGGTGCGAAACACCTATATCTATCCGCCGGAACCCTCCATGAAAATTATTTCCGATATCTTTCAGCACACATCCCAAAATATGCCGAAATTCAACAGTATCAGCATCTCCGGCTATCATATGCAGGAAGCCGGCGCCGGCGCTGATATTGAATTGGGGTTTACGCTGGCCGATGGCCTGCAATACGCACGGGCAGGCGTTGGGGCGGGAATGGATATCGATGCCTTTGCCCCCCGGTTGTCCTTTTTTTGGGCCATCGGAATGAACTATTTTATGGAAGTGGCCAAGATGCGTGCGGCCCGAATGCTGTGGGCCAAGATTATAAAGCAGTTCAATCCCAAAAACCCCAAGTCGCTGGCCTTGCGCACTCACTGCCAGACATCCGGTTGGAGCCTCACCGAAGGCGACCCGTACAACAATGTGGCGCGGACGTGCATTGAGGCCATGGCGGCGGCATTAGGGCACACGCAATCCATGCATACGAATTCCTTAGACGAAGCCATTGCGTTGCCCACTGATTTTTCTGCGCGTATCGCCCGTAATACTCAGCTCTTTCTTCAGGAAGAAACCAATATTGTCAGGCCGGTCGATCCCTGGGCGGGTTCTTATTATGTGGAGTCCTTGACGAACGCCCTCATGCGA
>JAGHDR010000058.1 GCA_021159825.1 Deltaproteobacteria bacterium
GCATACTAACGCGGCAGAGCCGCAGTTGTCAGTTGTCAGTTGTCAGCACTGAAGGTTATTTTGAAATTTGAGGATTTGGAAATATGGAAGAGGTCTCCACGATTATGCACAGATTTGTACAAACACTTTCAGGATATTATGGGCATGCTTTTACTGACAACTGATAACTGACAACTGACAACTGGTACCACATAGCGATTTTCTTGTTTTTTGCGACAGAAAACCACGTTCCTAAGGTACTAAAAGGGATCAAATGACCCATGTTATCTTTGAACATTTCCCTTCCGCAAGTGCAAACATTCCTCTTGATTTTCTTGAGAGTCGGCGCCATTTTGCTGACCGCGCCGATCTTTAACAGCCGTAATATCCCCGTTTTGTTTAAGGTCGGACTTTGTTTCGCCGTCAGTCTCATTCTGTTCCCTATTTTGAATCTACAAAATTTGCCTGTTCGATTTGAGCTCATACCCCTGGTTATAGGTGTCATCAGCGAAGTCCTTATCGGGGTCATTATCGGTCTTTCCGTTAGAATGTTGTTTGTGGGGATACAGCTGGCGGGGCAGTTGGTGGGCTTTCAGATGGGTTTGGCCATGGCCAACATCATCGATCCTGCCACAAGCGAGCAGGTCCCTCTTCTTGCCCAGTTAAATAACCTCATTGCTTTGCTGGTTTTTTTGGCCATAAATGCTCACTACTGGTTTTTGCGGGCCCTGGTCGAAAGCTTCCGGTTGGTACCCCCCTTTGAATTTCAATTCACCCATTCCCTGATGGAGCAGTTAATGATTCTTGCCGGTAATATATTTGTTATCGCCGTCAAGGTAGGGGCGCCCCTCATCGTGGTGCTGTTTTTAATGAGCGTCGCATTTGGGCTGGCGGCACGGACCGTTCCGCAAATGAATATCTTTTTTGTGGCAATGCCCCTGAAAATCCTTGTCGGTCTGATGTTTTTTGTTTTTGCCCTCCCGTATATGACGTCGTTTTTCGAGGCCATATTCAGTGGAGTGGGGAATGATATACTAAAGCTTCTAAATGCCATGTAACCCCCATGCTCTGCGGGCACAACATTCATTTTTACTTCAATATTTTGGGGAGCGAAGCGACATCATTATTCGATGTTCGACGTTGGACGTTCGATGTTGGAAGTTCATTTTCATATATGGCTATAGGATCATGATAGAGGATTGTCGTGGCTGAAAAGGGTGACCAGGAGAGGACTGAAAAACCGACGGGCAAGAAGCTCTCCAAGGCAAGGGAGGAGGGACAGGTTGCAAAGAGTCAGGAGATCTCCACCGCCTTCATACTATTCGGGGCCTTAGGCGTATTTCTCTTTGCGGGGCCATGGATGTTTTGGGCGCTTTCCGACTTTATGCACGGCATTTTTCAAAATCTTGGGACCTTGCATATGGAGGGGATTTCGGCCAGGGCGTTTTTGTTTGAGGTGTTGCAACAGGTAGGCCTTATCCTCATGCCTCTACTTTTGGTTCTGTTGATTTTGGGAATTGCCGCCAACCTCCTTCAGGTGGGGTTCTTGTTCACCTTAAAACCATTTACCCCGAAGTTATCGAAATTTAACCCCATTACGGGGATGAAAAAATTCGTCTCCCTGAAAGCTCTGGTCGAGCTTCTCAAATCACTTTTTAAGGTTAGTTTCATCGGCGGCATCTCATGGCTGGTCCTGCGGGGAGAACTGGATGCGATCCCGTCGCTCATGGAGATGAGTGTGGGGCAGATCCTGACCTATATGGGCACCGTCTCCTTGAAGATGTTTTTTTATGTCGGTCTGGGAATGCTTGTCCTGGCTGCCATAGATTTCACTTACCAGCGCTGGCAACATACCAAAGATCTGATGATGAGCAAACAGGAAGTGAAAGATGAGGCCAAGCAGGCTGAGGGAGATCCGCAGATCAAGGGCAAGATCAGGCAGGCTCAAAGGGAAATGGCCATGAGAAGAATGATGGAATCCGTGCCTGATGCGGATGTTATCATCACCAATCCGACCACTTTGGCCATTGCCGTAAAATATGATGCCAAACAGATGTTTGCCCCCCAGGTCGTAGCGAAGGGGGCCAAGTTGATGGCGGAAAGGATTAAGGATATTGCCAGGGACAACGATGTGCCCATTGTGGAGAACAAACCCCTGGCCCGGACCCTTTTCAAGTCCATGGAGGTTGGCGACCTTGTCCCGCCTGATCTCTATAAGGCAGTGGCCGAAGTCCTGGCATATGTCTATAAGCTGAAGGGACAGCGGAACGGCGCATAGTTCAATTTTTGACACCCATCGTCAAATTGTAGAGCCCTTACCTGGTTTCCAATTTCCAATTTCAAGTTACAACACCTGTTCCTGCCTGTAAATATCCAATACATTCAAGGGCCTGGTACCTAAAATTCGGTGTTTCACCTGCGAATTTTTCTGCGGGCATGGAAAATGCATACGTTCACATCATAGAAGAAACGGATAACCCTAACGAGACTGGAGAGATATGG
This sequence comes from Deltaproteobacteria bacterium, assembly GCA_021159825.1. GTDB lineage: Bacteria > Desulfobacterota > DSM-4660 > Desulfatiglandales > Desulfatiglandaceae > NaphS2. Next base: position 2,482 of record JAGHDR010000058.1, read on the forward strand.
AGCTGACAGGCCAAACCGATCATTCAATAGGAATCCCCTTTCTCACCGAGAACAGCGAGATTGTGGCGGCTCTGGGTGTTGTAGGCATCCTGATCCTGATGGTCATGCCTTTGCCCCCCTTTATGCTGGATCTGCTCTTGTCGTTTAATATCACATTTGCCCTGACGATTCTTTTAGTGGGCACTTATCTTATGAAGCCGTTGGATTTTTCGTCCTTTCCCACCGTACTTTTGATTGCCACATTGTTCAGGTTATCTCTTAATATTGCTTCAACACGGATCATCCTGTTGCATGGAAGCGAGGGTCCCGCGGCTGCCGGAAGTGTGATCAAAGCCTTTGGGGGCTTTGTTGTGGGAGGGAATTATGTGGTTGGGGCCATCGTTTTCATCGTTCTTGTGATTATAAATCTCCTGGTTATTACAAAAGGTTCCGGAAGAATCGGTGAGGTGGCCGCCCGTTTTACCTTAGATGCCATGCCCGGAAAACAGATGAGTATCGATGCGGATCTTAACGCGGGACTCATAGGAGAAGAAGAGGCAAAGGCAAGGCGGAAAGAGATTTCCCGTGAAGCGGATTTTTACGGGGCCATGGACGGGGCCGGCAAATTCGTCAAGGGAGATGCCGTAGCCGGTGTGATCATCACCTTGATCAACATCGTGGGGGGGCTTGCCATCGGGGTCTTGCAGAACGGTATGAATATCGCCGATGCCGCACAGACCTACACCCTGCTAACGGTCGGCGACGGTCTTGTTACCCAGATCCCCGCCCTGATGATATCAACCGCCGCCGGTATCGTGGTCAGCAGGGCGGGGTCTAGGTCAACCATGGGCAGAGAAATATTGTCTCAGATTTTGCGGCAGCCGAAAGCCCTGGGTATTGCCTCCGTGGTTCTCTTCGGATTTGGTCTGGTTCCCGGACTTCCGGCGGTGCCCTTTATTTTGTTGTCGATGATTGCCGGGGGCGTGGCGTACACTGTGACCCAGTCAAGAAAGGCCGAGCAGGAAAGGGTTGAAGAGAGGGAGATGATTGAAGAGAAGGCCGGACCGCAAGAAGCCCTGGAATCGATCCCCCCCGTCGATATCCTGGCCCTGGAGGTTGGGTACGGCCTTATTCCCATGGTGGATGCTGAACAGGCCGGTGATCTCTTAGAAAGGATCAAGTCTTTCAGGCTTCAGATCGCCAAGGAGATCGGGATTGTTGTTGCCCCTATTCATATACAGGATAATATGAAGCTGAAGCCCGGCGGATATTCCATTCTGCTCAAAGGGAATGAAGTGGCCGGGGGTGAGTTGATGATGAACCACTATCTGGCAATGGATCCCGGCAATGCGGATGGAAAGATCGGTGGTGTTCCCACAAAGGAGCCTACCTATGGACTGCCGGCCTTTTGGATTAAGGAGGGGGCGAGAGAAAACGCTTTGGCCAAGGGATATACCGTTGTTGACCTCTCCACTGTTTTGATAACCCACCTGTCCGATGTGATCAGGCGGCATGCCCATGAATTATTGGGAAGGCAGGAGGTTCAGCAACTTATGGATAATCTGAAAACTTCCTATCCAAAAGTGGTGGAGGAACTGATACCCAATCTGCTCCCCCTTGGCGCCGTCGGGAAGGTCCTTCAAAATCTTCTGATAGAACAGATTCCCATCAGAGATATGTTGACCATCCTGGAGACATTGGCCGATTGGGCCCCGATGATAAAGGACGCTGATACGCTCACCGAGTATGTCCGGCAGGCCCTTGCCAGGACCATTACCAAACTCTATCAAAGCCCTGAGGGGAATATTCCGGTCATAACCCTGGACCAGAACATTGAAAAAACCGTGGCTCAGGCGGTTCAGCACACAGAACAGGGTGACTTTCTCCCAATTGAGCCAGGCGTAGCCCAGAAGATAATGAAAAAAGTAACCCAGAATCTGGAAAAATTTTCAAAGCTCAACCAGCAGCCGGTTGTTTTGTGTTCACCGCTGATCAGGTCGCATTTTAAGAAACTTGCCGACCGGTTTATTCCTGATTTGGTTGTGTTGTCATATAATGAGATTGCAAATAATATACAAGTTCACTCTATAGGAACGGTGGTGTTGGACGATGCAAATTAAAAGATTTCGAGCACAGGATATGACTGAGGCCTTGAGGTTGGTCAAGAAGGAGTTCGGTTACCAGGCAGTCATCCTTTCCGCTAAGGAGATGAAGAATGGTGCAGGGATGCTTGGATTCTTGAAAGGGCCGTGTGTGGAAGTAACTGCGGCGACTGACACCGGCTATCTCAACGAGAAAAATGAAAATACTTCTGCCGGAAAGCGGCGGCGTCATAAGGGTGTGGCTGCGGGACCGGTTTCTATGGGTCGAAGAGATTGGCGGAGACCCATTTCTTTGATTAAAGAAGAAGTCGGCGTTTCAAGAAACAGGGCCGGCCTGACGAAGACGAGAAATGTTTTCCCTCAACAGAGGGATGTTGAAATGAGTCTCTTCGATCTTTCTCAGGAAATGCAGAACCAGGGTGTGAAAGAAGTCATCGCATTGGATTTGATCAAAGAACTCGATGCCGCTGTATCCTCAAACAAGCTTTTTAGCCCTGAAGCGATCAGGCAGAGCCTGATCGAAAATCTTGAAAAAATGGGCGTAGCGACAAGATCCGTAAGAATAGAACGTGGAAAACAAAAAGTGATTGCCTTGATAGGCCCTACCGGGGTCGGAAAAACGACCACTATCGCGAAATTAGCCGCCATTGGCGGTCTTGCCAGGAAAAGGAAGATCGGATTGGTTACCTTGGATGACAAGCGAATCGGGGCCATTGCTCAACTCGAAGTTTACGCCAGGATTCTGAATATTCAGATGGAAGTCGCTTCAAGCAAAGAAGCGGTTGTGGAATCCCTCCAAAAATTAAAAAGGAAAGATATTGTTCTGATTGATACACCCGGGATAAGCTACAGGGATACACGTCAGCTGGGTGATCTGAAAGATCTTCTCGATAATGTCGGACCTGTAGAGATTCATCTTCTCTTGAGCGCCGTCACAAAGGAAAAGGATTTCAATCGCATTTTAGACAGGTTCAGCGTAATCCCTATTGATAGCCTGATATTTACAAAACTGGATGAAAGCAGTGAATACGGGGATCTCCTTAATCAGTTAATCCGGACAAAAATACCTGTTTCATATTTTACAAGTGGTCCACAAGTCCCGGAAGACATAGAAGTTGCAACTTTGGAGAAATTGGTGGATCGGATATGGGTCCGAAAAAAAGGCGCCGGACGTGTATCCGTAAGATCGGAAGCATCGAGGAGCAGACAAACACAGCGTGAATACGGCCCCTATTTGAGACGATCATATGCTTGATCGCCGAACCGCTATACACCGGTATTAACGGACTCAAAAAAACGGAGAGATACGAGCAGTGAATCATAAAGCCCCACCGAGAAAGGTCATTAGTCTGACCCGGAGAATAGCAGGCAAGAAGGCTGCTACGGAAAAGAGAAAAAGGAAAATCCGCAAATCCCATACGCGTGTCATCGCCGTAACCAGCGGCAAGGGAGGCGTGGGTAAAAGTAACATTGTTGCCAATCTTGGATTTGTTCTTAGCCGGTCGGGGAAAAAAGTCTTGATTCTTGATGCGGATTTAGGGTTGGGGAATCTGGATGTGTTGTTAGGGCTGACGCCGAAATATAATTTATCCCATGCCATTACAGGCTCAAAAACCATCTCGGAAATCGTGATAGAAGGTCCGGGAAATGTCAAGATCCTGCCCGCTCCTTCGGGTATCCAAGAACTCAGCAATTTGACGGATGAACAAGAAACGCGAATGTTCACGGCCCTTGATTTACTCATTGATTCCGTTGATCTCTTCTTGATCGACACGGGGGCCGGGATTTCGTCAAATGTGATGCATTTTAACAGCAGTGCTCCGGAGATTATGGTTGTTGCTTCTCCGGAACCCACGTCCATTACGGATGCATACGCCTTAATGAAAGTCCTCTCTCTCGATTATTCAAGAAAGCACTTTAAACTGGTGGTAAATCTGGCCAGGAGTTCCAGGGAAGCCTTCGAGGTTTACAAACGATTAGCGTTGGTCGCCGATAGATTCCTGGATATAAAAATCGAATATATGGGACATGTGTTGATCGATGAAAATATCAAAAAGGGCGTAAGGCTTCAAAAGGTGGTGAGCGAAATCCACCCTGACGCCAAGGCAAGCAGATGTTTTGCCGCCCTTGCAAAAAAGATATTTGAATCGCGGCCCTCTGATGTTCCGGAGGGAGATACGAATTTTTTCTGGAGGAAGCTTGTCCGTAATGGAACAAGGTACGAGTAAAGTTTGAAATTTGAAAGTTGAAATTTGGGGTGGAATAGCTGTTTACTATGGAACCGGCAAAAAGGGAAATTGAGCAGGGGTGGAAGGCGAACTTCGATTTAAGGGATGAGCTGATAACCGAATACCTCCCCTATGTTAAAAGCATAGCCCATCGGATGGCGGTTCACCTCCCCCCCAGCGTAGAGGCGGATGACCTCTTTAATGCAGGCGTCATAGGCTTGATGAATGCCATAGAACGTTACGATGCCACCAGAGAGAATAAGTTTATTACCTATGCGTTGTTTAGGATCAGGGGGGCCATGTTGAGTGAGTTGCGATCCCGGGACTATCTCTCCAGATCCAATAGAAGCAAAATTCGTGAATTGGAAAAGGCATATCAAGACCTGAATCTGAAGTTAGGCCGGGATGCGGAAGATGATGAGGTCGCTGAGAAACTGGGCATAAACCTGAACGAATTTAACGATATTCGCAGGATGTCTACCATGTCTTTTGTCAGTTTCGAGGAAATTGGATCTTTGTCAAACGAGGAAAAAGACGGTCTCATGCACCTTTTGGTGGATGGCAACAGCGATGATCCGCTGAGCCTGGTAGGGTTGAAAGAGATGAGAAACGCCATTGCCGGTTCCATCGATCAATTGAAGGAAAAAGAAAGAATGGTGGTGTCATTATACTACTGGGATGAATTGACGATGAAAGAGATTGGTAAGGTTTTGGATATAACGGAATCAAGGGTGTCCCAAATTCATTCCCAGGCCCTTATTCATCTGAGAGGCCGATTGAAAAAAGACGGCGTGACAATGAATTGACGGTCCCGTCGGAAAAGACGATGTTCCAAACCGGGATCGAGCAGTTATGAGAGGCGGGTGTTATGAACGACGCCATGAATATTCAGAAAGTGTTTTTCCCCATATCGTCTACACAGGGGGTTCGTCGTCTTGAGAAGGAGCATCCCGATTCAAAAAAAAGAAGCTTTGACAGGGATCTCGAGGAAGAAAAAGACGGCGGGAAGAATGAGAAACAGGAAGCGCCCCTCGAAATGGTGAAAGCGAGTGATAAGAGGGCGGATCCTGACGTCGACGTCAAGAAACACAATAGCTCCGGCGCAACGGTGGGAACTTTGGTTGACATTCGAGCGTAGTTTGGAGGGAAATGGTAAATGACATCCTTAATGGCAGGACAATTGGAAATAGCGACGGATGCAGTCTCCATCTGTTTTTTTGGTATTACAGCGCTATTATTGGTTATCATGACAATTAAATATGGTCGAAGTTCCCGGAAACAGGCGATTACGGCAAACATCGGTGGGTTTAATGAAGAACTTGTTCACGAGATAAGGCAATCTGAAAAAAGAAATAAAAATGATCGTATTTCTGATGAGCGGAAACCCGGCCCATATGGAAATGTGGAGAAGTTGGCTGATTTGGGCCTGAGTGCGGGAGAGATCGCTAAGAAGGTAAGTATCCCCAGGAGCGAAATTGAACTCATCTTAAGACTGAAAAAATTCGATCTTAAATCCCGCATGAAGAATGGAGACGTGGGATAGGGAAAAAATTGCCGACAGCAAGGGAGAAGGACGGCGAGATATGCGGCGATCATCAACAGGAAGAACCTTTTTTACCCAGTATTGATGCGTAAATATTCCGATGACTTTTGGCATATATTTTGCGTGTTAATCCTTATCATGGGCAATGTTCAAGTCTGAAATCAAACTGCACAGCCCTTTGGAGGTTTAAAAAATGAGCCTGACCCAAGCGATGTACGCAGCCTCTGCCGGCGCATATAAAAATCAACAGCGGTTGGATGTTCTGGCCAATAATCTCGCTAACATCAATACCCCGGGCTTCAAACAGGACAAACTGGTCTTCCGTGTGCCTGTCGGCGCTGAAAAGGAGGGGAATTCACAAACCGATTACCTTCAAGGCCCTTCCGCTGCGATGGCACGTGGCGGCTGGACTGACTTTTCACAGGGTATTTTGAGATGTACGGACAATCCTCTGGACTTGGCGTTGGATGGCACGGGTTTCTTCTGTGTCCGAACACCGGAGGGAACGCGTTACACGAGAAATGGAAGTTTTACAATCAATGGGGATGGTGTTCTGGCCACCAGGGACGGGCACCCGGTTTTGGGTAAAGGGGGCGAAATTAAAATCGACGGGCGCAATGTCAGTGTTGACGAGGAGGGCAAGGTTTCTGTCGATGGAAGTGAAGTGGGGACGTTGAAGGTTGTCTCGGTTTTACAACCCGAATCCTTGAAGAAGATGGGCAATACCCTCTTTGCTTCCGCCGGGGCTGATGAAAAGGAGGCCGAAGGATTCAAAATAAGGGAGGGATATATCGAAACATCTAATGTAAACGCCATAAGAGCCATGACGGAAATGATAGATATATCCAGATCCTATGAATCGTATCAGAAAACCATACAGTTTCTCAACGACGCCACCAAAAAATCTATCAACGAGGTTGGAAGGTTGGCTTAACGCGGCAGAGCCGCAGTTGTCAGTTATCAGTTATCAGTTATCAGCACTGGAGGTTATTTTGAAATTTGAGGATTTGGAAGTATGGAAGAAGTCTTCACGATTATGCGCAGATTTGTACAAACACTTTCAAGATATTATGGGTATGCTTTTACTGACAACTGACAACTGACAACTGACAACTGACAACTGACAACTGACACCCTATAACGACTTTCTTGTTTTTTGTGATAGAAAACCAGGTGATAAGGGCCTAAAACCTTTAACCCTGTGAAATGGATATGGAATAGATAGCCTATGGACCCCAAAAACTTACCCGGCTCTATTAAAGTTGCCATCCTCATTCAATCTGCGGGAAAAGTGGCATCAACAAAGATTCTCAGCATGATGAATGAAGAGGAAAGACGAGTGATAGAAAATCATCTCGCACAAATGGGAGAGATATCACCGGATGTGGTGGAAAAAGTCTCTCAAGAGTTTATCCGAATGTCAGGAGAAACCGAACCTCGCCGGATTGGAGGTCCTCCCCCGTCCCAGGAAACGAAAACGAGTGAAGTGCGCTCCGGTAGTTCAAATAATACTACAGCCCCGGATTTAGAGAGCCTCACGTCGTTACCGGCGGATCGCCTCTTTGAATTGATTAAAGATGAACATCCACAAACCGTTGCCGTTATTTTAATACATGTCAAACCGGAGGTGGCAGGTGATGTATTGGCCAATCTGTCTGACGAAATGAAGGCGGATGTGGGGCTTAGGATTGCCACATTAGATAAGGTTGGAATGGGGATGATCCAGGAGATATCCAAGATTTTTGACGAGGCCCTGGAAGATAGTAAAGACTCTGTGAGTGCTGTGGCAGGCGGCCCGGGCTTGACGGCGGAAATATTGAATCTGATGGATGGCATGTCCAGCCAGATCATATTGGAGGCAATTGAGGAAGATAATGTAGACCTGGCGGCAACTATAAAACAGAAGATGTTCACTTTTGAAGACGTTGTATTGATCGACAACCAAGGCTTGCAAAAGGTGTTGAGAAAGGTGGAGTCTCGGGAATTGGCAATCGCTTTGAAGGCGGCTTCCAACGATGTAAAAGAGAAGATCTTTTCAAACATGTCTGAACGGGCGGCGGAGATGCTGAAAGAAGAGCTTGAGATCTTAGGCGCTGTCAGGATGAAAGATGTTGAAGATGCTCAATATTTGATCACGAGGACCATTCAGGAGATGGCGGATCAGGGAGAAATAATAATCGCCGGTCGTGGAGGGGAGCAGCTCATTGTATAAGATTATTAAAAACGATGAAGCGGTAAAGAAAGATCGATTCATGTCTCATCTTTTCCAGGAGATAGACGTTTGCGGATCTCCAAAGATCCAGGGCGAAGCGGAAAAGGGAGAGGGCTTCGTGCCTGTTGACATCCATGGAAATAATAGCTTTTTGCCTGATTCCGAAAAAGCATCCCCTGAGAATGAAACCCCTTTCGAGGAGCTTAAAAAAAGCGCTTATGCCGAGGGGTTCACGAAAGGGGAAGAGGCGGGAACGGAATCTGAAAGA
>JAGHDR010000190.1 GCA_021159825.1 Deltaproteobacteria bacterium
ATGCTTAATTCATAAATACCGCTGTCCATGACAGCCTGAATGGGTGCATCTGAAGCGGATTCGAACACTTTGAGCGTCCCTTGCATTTTAGTTTTTTTTGAATCGCGGAATGTCGAAGGAAACCTTCATGATTCGACATTCGTTTTCAAAAATTTCAAATATCTTTGATCAAGCATTATACTGTTAATTGCATTTTTTAGGCGATGATTTCCCCTTCGACTTCATCTGGGCCATGACCACCCTTTGGCGATGACTGTAATCCTCGATTTTTGTTTCGTTTTGGTAAACACCCGTCTGGGCCAAGGTAAAGAGGGCTTCTTCCACTTGATATGGAGACATCTCCAACAAAAGCCAGCCGCCGGGGTGCAAAAATTGCGGTGCCTGACAAATGATTTGTTTCAGGAAATCCATGCCGTCTTTTCCGCCATCCAGCGCCAGTCTTGGTTCATAGTGTTCAACCTCCGGGAGGAGCCCCTGGATTTCATGGGTACATACATAGGGCGGATTGGATGCAATCAGATGAAATACAGGTTTTTCAACCATTAAGGGCTCGAAAAGGTTTCCCCGAAGAAACGTTATTCTCTCTGATACCCCATGCCCCTGAGCGTTTAGACGGGCCAAACCAAGGGCTTCCCCGCTGATGTCTGTTGCAAGGATAAGGGCTTCGGGGACCTCTTTTGCCAATGTGACGGAGATGACGCCGCTGCCGGTTCCCAGATCCAGTACGCGCAAGGGGGTTTCAGCAAATGCCCCTGCCAGCGTTATGGCCTGCTCCACAAGAATTTCGGTTTCGGGTCTGGGAATCAGGACATGGGGATTGACCCGGAATGCAAGGGACCAGAATTCCTGGATGCCGGTAATGTATTGCAGGGGTTCATGTTTCAGACGCCGCCTGATGAGGTCGCGATAACCGGATATCTCCTTTTCGGTAAGCGGTTGATCAAAATTGAGATAGAGCGATATCCGTTTAACGTGAAGCTGGTAAGCCAGAAGTACTTCAGCGTTGAGGCGAGCGCTTTCGATTCCTTTTTCTGCCAGATAATCGGTTGCCGTCTCAAGCAGTGTTTTGATACACCACGCCTTGGGGGTCATGACAGCGCTTGCATCACTGTCAATTGCCGCCGGAATTCTTGAGGGCTTCGGTCTGAAAATGGGTAATCAGCGGCTCAATGATGAGGTTCAGATCCCCCTGAAGAAAATCCTCAAGTTTGTAAAGCGTCAGCCCGATACGGTGATCGGTGACCCGCGCCTGGGGAAAATTGTAGGTTCTGATCCGTTCACTCCGGTCTCCTGTGCCAACAAGGGTTTTACGTTCTTCGGAAATTCGTGAGTGCTGTCGGGCTGTCTCAAAATCCAGCATGCGGCTTCTGAGAACTTTCATGGCTTTGGCCTTGTTTTTATGCTGGGATTTTTCATCCTGACATGTGACCACCATACCGGTGGGAAGGTGGGTAATTCGAACGGCTGAGTCGGTCGTGTTCACATGTTGCCCCCCGTGCCCTGATGACCGGTATACATCAATCCGGAGGTCTTCAGACTTGATGTCAACATCCACGTCCTCGGCTTCCGGGAGCACCGCCACGGTGACTGCAGAGGTGTGTATCCGTCCCTGAGCCTCGGTTTCGGGCACGCGTTGAACCCGGTGGACCCCGCTTTCATATTTAAGCCGGCTGAACACCCTGTGACCCTCCACCAGTAAAATGACCTCCTTAAGTCCACCGATGCCGGTCATGTTCTGGGACAAGACCTCAGTCTTCCAACGCCTCAACTCCGCGTAGCGGCTGTACATTCTGAACAGATCCGCCGCAAACAGGGCAGCCTCTTCTCCACCGGTGCCGGCCCTGATCTCAAGCAGGATATTTTTTTCGTCGTTTGGATCTTTGGGAAGCAGCAGTACTCTGAATTCGTCCGCCACCTTTGCCAGGCGGGCGCCCAGTGCGTCGTTTTCTTCTCTGGCCAGCTTCTTTATTTCTGGGTCCGGATCTTTCAGGAGGGATCGGTTTTCAGCAATTTCATCCTGAAGGGCCTGATGCTTGCGCAGAACAGTGATGATTGGGGCCAGGACGCTGTGCTCTTTTGCATATTTTCGGTAACGCTTCTGGTCTTGAATGATTTCCGGTTGCCCCAGAAAGGTCTCCAGCTCATGGTAGCGTTCTTCGGTTTCCTTTATTTTTTCAAACATTTCCATGAACCCAGTATCTCTTTTTCCTCGACACCTTAACCCTTATGCCTTATTGTACTTGGCGTATTTCTGTTTGAATCGTTCTATTCGACCGGCAGAGTCAACCAGTTTCTGTTTTCCGGTATAAAACGGATGACATTGGGAGCATATTTCAATGTGAATGTCTTCAACGGTGGATCCGGTTTCAAATTCGTTGCCGCAGGCGCAGCGCACGGTTGTTTTATAATACTTTGGGTGAATGCCACTTTTCATTTCAATCTCCTCAATTTGTTGATTGTTTTATAATAATACCAGCCTATTGGCTCATGGAATCAAGAAAATCCTTATTATTGCTTGTTCCCTTTATTTTTTCAAGCAGGAATTCCATGCTGTCCACGGGGGTCAAGGGGGCAAGCAGCTTGCGAAGAATCCATATGCGGTTGAGGTCGATCTGCTCCAGCAGGAGTTCTTCTTTTCGGGTGCCGGAACGGTTGATGTCGATGGACGGGAAGACCCGCCGGTCGCTCAGCTTTCGATCCAGGTGGATTTCCATATTGCCCGTGCCTTTGAACTCCTCAAATATCACCTCATCCATTCGGCTTCCGGTGTCAACCAGCGCCGTAGCAATAATAGTCAGGCTGCCTCCTTCCTCTATGTTTCTGGCGGCGCCGAAAAATCGTTTGGGTTTATGAAGGGCATTGGAGTCGAGACCACCGGATAGAATTTTTCCACTGGGTGGGATAACGGAGTTGTAAGCCCTTGCCAGTCGGGTAATGCTGTCCAGCAGGATCAGCACATCCCGCTGATGTTCGACCAGTCTCTTTGCTTTTTCAATGACCATTTCAGCGACCTGTACGTGGCGTTGAGGGGGTTCATCAAAGGTTGAACTGATCACCTCGGCGTCGACGGACCGGGCCATATCGGTCACTTCTTCCGGCCGTTCATCAATCAGCAAAACGATTTTGTGAATGGATTTGTCGTTAGAGGTAACGCTGTTGGCGATATTTTGAAGCAGCATGGTCTTTCCGGTTCTGGGCGGCGCCACAATCAGGCCTCGCTGGCCTTTTCCGATGGGCGTCATGAGGTCCATGACCCGGGTGGAAAAATTGTCTGCCTCAACCTCCATCTTGATCCTCTCATCAGGGTAAAGAGGCGTTAGATTGTCAAACAGGATCTTTTCTCTGGCGATTTCGGGATCTTCGTGATTGACTTTTTCCACCTTCAAAAGAGCGAAATATCGTTCCGATTCTTTTGGCGGGCGAATTTGGCCGCTTATGGTGTCACCTTTTCTGAGGTTGAACCGGCGAATCTGCGAGGGCGAAATGTAGATATCATCGGGCCCGGGCAGGTAATTGGCGTCCGGGGCTCTTAAGAAACCAAATCCGTCCGGAAGGATTTCCAACACCCCTTCGCCATATATGAGGCCGTTTTGTGCTGAATGGGCCTGGAGCAACGAGAAAGTGAGTTCCTGCTTGCGCATTCCGGAGGCACCCTCAATCTTAAACTCCTTTGCCATTTCGGTCAACTGACTGATTTTCATTGTTTTTAGTTCTACAAGATTCATGGTTGATCTCCGTTAGAAGGGGTTACGGCCTACGTTTAGATAATCTTAGAGTGTCCCAAAGACATGTAACTTATTGGAGGTTTCTCAGCAGAAAAGTAATGGAGTTTACTCGAATGTTCCGGTCTGTACCGAATCTCCCAAAGAAAGGAACTCGTTTATGTGCGAGTCTATAACGTTTTTTTTTCGTCATGTCAAGCATTTGTTTGGGGGAAATGAACATTGATGTTCAACGCAGTGAGGACCTGTAA
>JAGHDR010000195.1 GCA_021159825.1 Deltaproteobacteria bacterium
CATCTTCATCCGATCCTCAATCCCAAAGTCCTCGAAATAGCTCACTATTCCTGTGGCTTTGAGCTTTCGGATCGAACGAATCTGACCTAAATCTGGGCGCGAATTCTAACAAGTTATTTTTTGCCAGACCCTAAGGGAGGTTTTCTCATGAAAATTGAAGAACTGATTACCGGGAAAGACGATGGTCGGAATGTTCAGATCGTAGGCGTTTCCCTGCCGATCGCCGCTTTGAAGCGGTTCATGGAGAACGGTTATATCCACCCGAAGCCTTACCGGACAGAAAAAACTTTCTCACTCTGGAGCAAAGCCTGCACAGGGTGTTTTACCGAAGCGGAGATTATCAACCGGGCGTAATCAGGATATATTGGCTGTATTTCGAATCGAACGTATCTGTTGCTACATATTCAATTTCATCGCTGAAATCCTGCCAGGCTTGTGTCAAGGCGCCTTTCAGTTTTTTTGAAGTATCGTCCGTAGAATCGAGACCCGGCGCGGCAAACGCCTTCAGAAACCGTTCTTCAAAACCGAACATCCGATAGGGGGGCGCGTTATCCCCTGCCCGGAGAAGTCTTAAAAATGCTTTTGCCTCTTTGAGGGAAAGGGCTTTGAAGCCGGGCTTTAACGCCAGCAATTGACGCGCCCACAAGGTAAACAGCATCTGATAAAAGGTTAAATGAAAAGAACCGGAACCCGGCGAATCCAGTGGATACGTCTCTGTCAATTGCGCCATGAGGCGATCCAGAATATCCAGGAAACCCAAGACATTGTCCGTGGATGACAATTCCGGCAAGGATTTAAAATTTCTGAAACCGCTTTGTGATTCCTCCCCGCAGTAAAACAGGGGCTTCTTTTTCAAAAGGCCTGTGAGGGTACCGCCCCACGCCTCTCCCCAGAAGGACGGTTCCAGACCTGCTTCATGGAACCAGCAGCCCTTCAACCACCGCTCCGCCTTCCATTTCAGGTTCAAAGCCAATCCGAAACCCGCGCGAAACAAAGACACAAGGGTGTTCATTCTGAGTAGATTTTCAGCGGTATCCGTATCCTCACGGCACCGCTCTTTCAAAATCAAATTCAGGTACCCGGCCGCCTGCAACTGAATTTCCTGAAGATCGTCCATATCCTGGTTTACAAGACCTTCGGCTGATAGAATCTGGTTACAAAGTCCGGAAAATTCCAGACGAAGGCGATCCAGAAGTCTTGCATCCGACAGGGTCGAGATGGTTTTCGTTAACAGGTTCCGCCCCTGGATGGTCTGAAGCGGCCACCGGGGAGCATCCCCGGCATCTTCCAGGCTTGCGGTCGACCAGGTACTCGCATCTTGCTTTTTCGTTTTCAAACTCTCCGGGTTCAGCGGGGCGTAAACCGCGATGGCTTCCTCTCTGGGAAGAAAGCCATGCTCCGCCAGTCGAATGTTTCTGATGCGGTACATGTCCTCTTCAAGTTCCGCCGGCAGTACTCCGGCCACCCCTGTCAGAAGCGCTTGATATTTAAGGGTATCCTCATAGGCCATGGTCCGTAGCAATGCTTCAATGGTTTCCCGCTGATCTTCCTGTATGGGCCGAATGTAGAAAAACCCGTCGATGGTGAAAAATTCAGGCCCGGCCTCAAAAATTTCCTCGTCTTCATTCCTTACTTCCACCACAATGCTTCGATAGAGGTAATAATAAGCAAGCTCCTGCCCATCGGAAAAGAGCCATTGTGTAAATCTCTTGGGATCGGCTGTCAACAGACGCTGCATCCATCGGCCGGTACGGTCCAGTTCGAGGCGATCCTTCTGCCAGGACTCGACATCAAGAATATATTGCCATTGATCCGTTGATGCCAATTTCAGTAGTTCCAGGGATCCATCAGCCCCCACCTTTTTGATCAACCAAAAAAAATCCTCGCTGGATATGCTTTTGATCAAACGGGGAGGATCAGGGTGGTTCGAGACCCTGTCCAAAGCCTTTCTACTTGAAAGGGCGTACAGGCCATCCAAAAAGACGCCGTCAAGGGGCAAAAGTTCATGGTAATTTCCATTATCCAGACCGTTTGATTGTACGCGTTTTTCCAATGCCTTACTCCTCGAATAAATAGTGCCTATCATATCCTTGACAAAAGGTGAAAATGGGGCAAAAATCGATACCGTTTACTTAGCATCTGGAATTTTATTCCATTTTGTCGAGAAATGCCATGGCTATCTCGCCAAATTTCGGAGAGGCAGCACATTTCAAACTTTGAGGAGATGTTTTCCATGAAAAAAATTATCGAAACCGATTATTCCGGCCTGGATCGTCCGGAGATTCTCATGAACCTCTTTCACCCGAGATCGGAATGGAAGCAGACTGGAGGTGGAAATGGTGGAGAAGACATCCTCATTCCCGTGGAAGACAACATCGTGGTGGGAGCCAGGGCGTATCTCTGTGCAAAAAACGCGCCCACAATCCTTTTTTTTCATGGGAATGGCGAAATTGTGTCGGACTACGATGAACCGGCTCCTTTCTACAACCGTAACGGCATCAACTTTCTGCCCGTTGATTATCGGGGTTACGGACGGTCAACGGGGCAACCCACCGTTACCGCCATGATGCGGGACTGTCACCGGATTTTTCATTTCGTGAAAGAAAAGCATGCCGGAGCCGGCTACACGGGACCTTTGATCCTTATGGGAAGATCCTTGGGCAGTGCATCAGCCCTCGAACTTGCGTTTCACTACAGCGATAAAATGGACGGTCTGATCATTGAAAGCGGGTTTGCCTTTTCCGGTCCACTCCTATCCCTTCTGGGTGTCGATCTTGGGGCCATGGGGTTGGATGAGAAAGCGGACTTTGAAAACGTATCAAAAATAAAGACCTTTTTCAAACCCACCCTGGTCATTCACGCGGAGCATGACCACATCATCCCCTTTTCGGACGGGCAAACCCTGTTTGATGCCTGCCCCGCCCATGATAAAACCCTGCTTAAAATTCCCGGCGCCAACCATAATGACATCCTGGCCCGCGGGTTTTCAGAATATATGACGGCAGTCCGTAGCCTGGCTAATCAAATAAAGGCGCCAAAAACCTCCTGAAAACCTGAGTCCGTGGTCGTGGTCAGAGCAAAGGAAAAGGGCTACGCATTTGAAGACCAGGAGTTGAGAAAGGGCGTACGGCGAATAGCAGCGCCCATCTATGATTACAAGAACCATCTGGCGGGCTGCGTTGGGATTGCAGCCACTATTTTCAGTTTTGAAATCGACGACAAAGAGAATCTGGGCCGGCAGGTCATTGAAACGGCCGGCCGGATTTCATATGGCATGGGTAAACCAACATGAGAGAATTTTTCCATCCTTCCAACATAGCTGTTTTCGGTGTAGCGGACAATCCCGGGAATCTGGGCAAAAACATCATTTCCAACAGCCTGGGAATGGGGTTTAAAGGTGAAATTTATCCGGTGGGGAGAGAACCTGGCAACGTGTACGACCGAAAGATCATAACCGACCCCCGGTCATTGCCCGAAGGGATCGATCTGGCGGTGATCTTGATTCCCGCCCGGTTTGTTGCGGAAACGCTTGAGATCTGCGGACAAAAGGGAATTCGCCACGCAATCATTTCCACAGCGGGGTTCAGGGAATTCGATGATCAGGACAATCAGGCGGAAAAGGATATCGTCAACGTCGCCAAGCGATATGGCATTCAATTCATCGGCCCCAACTGTATCGGCGTCATATGCACCGAATCGGGCCTTTGTACGCCTTTCAACCCCATGCGGGTCGAGACGTTCAAAAAGGGATCCGTGGGTCTGATCTCTCAGAGTGGAGGAGTGACCATTCAGTGCGCCTATCATTTTTCCGAAGAACATCTTGGTTTTTCAAAAATCATCAGTATGGGCAACAAATTGAACTTAAGTGAAATCGATTTGTTAAACTATCTCATTCATGACGAAGATACTGAACAGATTCATATGTACCTGGAAAGCATCGAGGACGGAAGAGCGCTGACAAAACTGGCCGTGGCATCGAAAAAGCCGATCGTCATTTTCAAGTCAAACGTTAGCAAAACGGCATCCAAAGTCGCCTACTCCCACACAGCGGCCCTTTCAAATGATAATCGAATCGTGGACTTTGCTCTGAAGCAAGCGGGGATTGTGCGTGTGGAAAATATTCATCATATGACTGTGGCTGCCAAAGCGCTTCAGCTCCCCCCCTTAAAGGGGAATCGGTTGGCCGTCATATCCATGTCCGGGGGGTTTTCCGTGATGTTGGGAGACGCGTGTGAGAAATATGGATTTAAGTGCCCTCCCCTTCCACGCGAACTCATGGATCAAATTGAGGGCTTTCGGAGGGCCGGCATCATCCGCATGTCCAACCCCATGGATTTTGGCGATATTCACGATATCGAGGCGCTGGCATTCGCTTTGGAGCGCTGTATGGCATTGGGGGATATTGACGGCCTCGTTTTTTCGTTTTTGTATGAACCTGAAATCGAAAAATTATTTGGGAAGGAAATCGGAAACCCTGAACAAATTCTGAACTTCATCAAGAAGGTGTGCAATAAATACGACAAACCACTAGCCCTCAGTTTTTTGACGGAGCAGCAATGCCTCGAGGACTTCAAAAGATTAAACATATTCCCTGTTTTTAACGATCCCGTGGAGAGCGTCAGGGGCTTGCGCCTGTTGAGGGATTATTGGCGGGGAAGGTAAAAATCATGAAAACGGCACTGGTTCAGTTGAATAGGTGATTCAATTATATCAATGGGTTAGGGTGCCTTTCCACGAGGCGCGATGGTTGACATAAGCAACTGTTTTATAAGGTGTAATCTGGGGGTCCACATCTTTTTACCTATTCAACTGAACCAGTGTCCTGTAGCCAGGAAGCGCCGAAACCCACTGAGCGAATCCGGGCAATCAAAACCATTACCGTTGCTGAAAAGACCTCAGGCCCGGTGCGAAAGTTCTCAGGAGTGGTCGACGCGGTCGATAGTTCTCCCATCGCCTTTGAGGTATCCGGAAACGTGGACGAAGTGCGCGTCAAAGTGGGAGACCGGGTGAAAAAAGGGCAGGTCATGGCCACGCTTAATGAACGCACATTCCGGTTAGACGTTCAGGCAGCAGAGGCGGCTGTGGAGCGCGCAAAAGTCCAAGTTGCCGACAAAAAAAATGACCTGGACCGTTACCAGAGGATTTCCAAGCTGGACTCGGGCGCCGTAAGCCAGGCTTCCCTTGACAATTCAAAAGCCGCCTATGACAGTGC